>DATIGQ010000208.1 GCA_035454605.1 Terriglobales bacterium | reverse complement strand
GACCGGGGTGGCGGAGCTGCCCGGGGGCACGGAGATGGTGATGCCGGGGGACAACGTGAACCTGGAAGTGGAGCTGATCACGCCGGTGGCGATGGAGAAGGGGCTGCGGTTCGCTATCCGCGAGGGCGGCCGCACCGTGGGCGCCGGCACCCTCACCGAGATCGTGAAATAGGGGAGTTATGCGAGAGATCGTGACCCTGCAGTGCACGGTGTGCAAAGACCGGAATTATTCGACGACCAAGAACCGGAAGACGACCACGGACCGGCTGGAGTTCAGCAAGTTCTGTCGCAAGTGCCGTAAGCACACGCCGCACAAGGAAGCGAAATGAAGAGATTGAATCATTGAATCATTTGGTCATTGAATCCTTGGGAAAGCGAATCCTTGACCCAGCTCCCAATGACTCAATGATTCAATCATTCCATGGCTCAATGAACTCAGGGGCGTAAGCTCAACGGTTAAACTGCCGGTCTCCAAAACCGGACTTGGGGGTTCGAATCCCTCCGCCCCTGCCAGGATTTTGGGCGGGCGGAACCCGGCGGGTAGGGAAGCCGGACGCAGGTTTCAGTAGCAGGAAGCAGGACAAAGGGAAGATGGCGAAGTCAGAAGCGGTGCGGCTGATGGAAGAGAACGGGGCCGTCGGGAAGGTGAAGGCATGGCCGGCGCGGATCAAGGGCTTCTACGGCGATGTGCGCACGGAGATGAAGAAGGTCTCGACGCCGTCGCGCAAGGAAGTCCAGGCGACCACCATGGTGGTGATCATCACGGTGTTCCTGTTCGGCGTCTACTTCTTCGTGATCGACAGCGTTTTGGGGCGGGCGATCGACCAATTGTTCCGCTACTTCCATTAGACAAGGGCAAGCGAGGCAGGCCCGGAGCAGCATGAACGAAGAGAACAAGACCGAGCAGGCGGAGAACGCGGCGCCCGCGTCCGCCCCCAACGGGGTGGAAGAGGCGGAAGCGCCACAGGTCCTACCCGAGCGCCCGGTGAACCCGAACATGAAGTGGTACATCGTGCACACCTATAGCGGGTTCGAGCGCAAGGTGAAGGAATCGCTGGAGTCGCGGGTGAAGGCGTTCCAGCTGGAGGAGAAGATCGGGCGAGTGCTGATTCCCACCGAACCGGTGACCGAGGTGCGCGGGGGAAAGAAGTACACGACCGAGCGCATGTTCTATCCCGGCTACGTGCTGGTGGAGATGGACCTGACCGGGTTTCGCAGCGGGGGGGATGGCGACCAGGTCTGGCACATGGTGAAGTCCACGCCCCGGGTTACCGGTTTTCTGGGCACGGCCAGCGAGCCGACGCCGCTCTCCGAGGAGGAAGTGAACCAGATCGTCTACCGGGTGGAGACCGGGCGGGAAAAGCCCAAGCTCAAGGTACGGTTCGAGAAGAACGAGACCGTCAAGATCATCGAAGGACCGTTCGCCAGCTTCACCGGAGTGGTGGACGAGGTGAACGAGGACCGGGAAACGCTGAAGGTGATGGTGACGATCTTCGGGCGGTCCACGCCGGTGGAGTTGGAATTCGGGCAAGTAGAGAAAAGCAGCTAGCAGGCGGTAGCCGGCGGCGGGCAGGCACTTTTTAGGAGCAAGGCAAGGACATGGCGGCGAAAAAAGTCTCAGGAAGCGTGAAGCTGCAGATACCGGCGGGGAAGGCGACGCCGGCGCCTCCAGTGGGGCCGGCGCTGGGCCAGGCGCAGGTCAACATCATGGAGTTCTGTAAGCAGTTCAACGCGCGCACCAGCGCCAAGGAACTGGACGGGCTGATCATCCCGGTGGTGATCACGGTCTACACCGACCGCTCGTTCACCTTCATCACCAAGACGCCTCCCGCGGCGGTGCTGCTGAAGCGGGCGGCGGGCATCGCCAAGGGTTCGGGAACGCCGAACAAGGAGAAGGTGGGCAAGGTAACCGAGAAGCAGGTGGAAGAGATCGCGCGGCAGAAGATGCCGGACCTGAACGCGGCGTCGGTGGAGAGCGCCATCAAGAGCATCAAGGGCACGGCGCGGAGTATGGGAATCGAAGTGGTGGCGTGACTGCCGAAGTGCGGAACTGCGGAATTGCGAAATTGAAGTCGCAAACACTACGGCCCGCCGAAGACGAGGCGGAGCGGTAGGAGACGGGGAACGAGATGAAGAAAGCGGGAAAGAACATCACCAAGGCGCGAGCGGCGGTGGAGAAGCGCGCCTACGTGCTGGAAGACGCGGTGCCGCTGCTGCAAAAGGTGCGCTACGCCAAGTTCGATGAGACGGTGGAAGTGAACATCCGGCTGGGTGTCGATCCCAAGCACGCCGACCAGATGGTGCGGGGCACGGTGGTGCTGCCGCACGGGCTGGGCAAGTCGAAGAAGGTGCTGGTCATCGCCAGCGGCGAGAAGGTGAAGGAGGCCGAGCAGGCAGGGGCCGACTTCGTGGGCGGCGAGGAGATGGTGGAGAAGATCCAGAAGGAGAACTGGATCGACTACGACTCGGTGATCGCCACCCCGGACATGATGAAAGCGGTGGGGCGGCTGGGCAAGATCCTGGGCCCGCGCGGCCTGATGCCCAATCCCAAGACGGGCACGGTGAGCTTCGACGTGGCCAAGGCGGTAGCGGAGATCAAGGCCGGCAAGGTTGAGTTCCGCACCGACAAGACCGCGCTGGTGCACGTGCCGGTGGGCAAGATCAGTTTTGCAGCGGAGAAGCTGGTGGAAAACGCAGCCACCGTGATCTCCAGCGTCATCAAGGCCAAGCCGACGACGGCCAAGGGCAGGTACATCAAGGGTGTCACGCTGTCCTCGACCATGGGACCGGGGATTGCGATTGATACCGCCGCGGCCGAAGCCGCGGCCAAAACATAGCTTCCAGTTTCGAGTTTTCCAGCAAGGACAAGAGAGATGGCGGTTACGAAGGCACGAAAAGTCGAGCAGGTCGAGAAGCTGAGCGCGGAACTGGCCAAGGCCAGCCACATGATCGTGGGCACTTTCTCCAAGCTCAAAGTGTCGCAGGACTTCGAACTGCGCAAGAGCGTGCGCGCAGCCGGGGCCCGTTACCGGGTGGTGAAGAACACGCTGGCCGAGCGGGCGGCACAGGGAACCGCGGTGGAAGCGGTGATGAAAGACCTGGCCGGGGTGACGTCGATCGCCTACACCGAAGGCGATCCGGTGGTGCTGGCCAAGGCGCTGGCCCGCTACGCCAAAGACAACCCGGAATACAGCTTCAAGGCGGCGGTGGTGGAAGGCCGCGCCATCACGGTGGCGGAGATCGAGGCCCTGGCGACCCTGCCCTCGCGGGAGGAGGTCCTCTCCAAGCTCCTGTTCCTCATCAACGCGCCGGCGCAGAGGCTGGTGACGGCGATGAATGCCGTGGGCAGGGATTTGGCGGTGGTGGTGAGCCAGGGAGTGGAAAAGAAGAAGTTTGCTGAGTGAATCACGGAGTCACTGAAAAACCTTTAACCAAGGCGGAGAGAGAAATGGCTGATTTGCAGCAGTTGGAAGAACAGATCGTAGGGCTGTCGCTGCTGGACGCGGCGCAGCTGGTGAAGCGCCTGGAAGAGCGTTTGGGCGTTTCGGCAGCGGCGGCGGCGCCGGTGGTGGTGGCCGGCGGAGGAGCCGCAGCGGCGGGCGCACCGGCAGCCGAGGAGAAGACGGAGTTCACCGTCGTTCTCAAGGATGTGGGCGCGAACAAGATCAACGTCATCAAGGCGGTGCGCGAAGTCACCAGCCTGGGCCTGAAGGAAGCCAAGGACCTGGTGGATGGCGCCCCCAAGGCGGTGAAGGAAGGCGTCTCCAAAGAAGAGGCAGAGAACATCAAGAAGAAGTTTACCGAGGCCGGCGCCACCGTGGAAGTGAAGTAGACGGGCGCGGTCCAGCAGCGGGGCAGACCCGCAGGCTCCCGTCTCTTCGGAGGCGGGATCAGGTAACGAGCTTCGAACTGGCGCGGCAAGTCACAATTCAGGCCATCGCAAGTGCCGCCAACGGCGCTCACGGGGAAGTTTCTCTCCGGGAGCGCTGCCGCGCTTTTCCGATCACCGAGGACCGGGCGTAGCGGCTCCGGGTCCTTGTTAAGCCGCCCCCGGCGCAGCGGGGCAGGCAGGAGCAAAGATGTCGACCAAGAACAAGGTGTTCCGCGGCCGCCTGGATTTCGCCAAGATTCCGGCCGCCCTTCAGATTCCCAACCTGATCGAAGTGCAGAAGCGGAGCTACGACCGCTTCCTGCAGATGGACAGGCTGCCGGCCGAGCGCGATGACACCGGGCTGCAGGCGGTGTTCCAGTCGGTGTTCCCCATCACCGACTTCCGCAACGTGTCGCAGTTGGACTTCGTGGACTACGCCATCGGGAACTGGGAGTGCAAGTGCGGCCACCTGAAGGGCCTGCACCACCTGCGCACGACGTGCAAGAACTGCGGCTCGACGGTGATCACCGACCCGTTCCATCCGGGGGACGTGTTGTGCGGGAAGTGCGGCACCTATAACGCCAATACGCCCGATTTCTGCGGCAAGTGCGGCGACCCGGTGGGGATGCAACTCAAGTACGACGTGGTGGAGTGCGAAGAGCGCGGCATGACCTACAGCGCGCCGCTGAAGGTGACCATTCGCCTGACCATCTTCGAGAAGGATCCGGAGACGGGCGAGCGCTCCATCCGCGACATCAAGGAGCAGGAAGTGTTCTTCGGCGACGTGCCGCTGATGACCGCGAACGGCACCTTCGTGATCAACGGGACCGAGCGAGTGATCGTGAGCCAGTTGCATCGCTCGCCGGGAGTGTTCTTCGAGACCGCCAACAACCGCACCTACTTCCTGGGGAAGATCATCCCCTACCGCGGTTCCTGGGTGGAGTTCGAGTACGACCTGAAGAACATTCTGTACGTGCGCATCGACCGCAAGCGCAAGTTCCTGGGGACCATCTTTTTGCGAGCGCTGGGGCTGCGGACGGACGAAGACATCCTGCGCACCTTCTACACCGTGGACCGCATCGCGTTGCGCGACAAGAAGCTGTTCTGGACGGTGGAGCCGACGGGGGAGAAGCCCACGCACCTGGTGGGCGCGCGGCCGGCGCACCGGGTGACCTCGAAGGGCGGGGATGAGATCGCGCACTCGGGCCGCAAGATCAACGCGGCCGTGCTGAAGGAGCTGCAGAAGGCGAAGATCGGCGAAGTGGAGATCGAGGCCACGGAACTGGACGGCGCCTGGACGGTGGCCGACATCGTGGACACCTCGAGCGGCGAGGTGCTGCTGGAGGCCAACTCCGAAATCACCAGCGACAAGCTGCTGAAGCTGATGGATGCCGGCGTGACCGAGCTGCCGGTGTTCTTCCCGGAGCGCGACGAAGTGGGGGTGATGGTGAGCCACACCCTGCGCAAGGACTCGGTGAAGACGCCGCAGGAAGCGCTGATCGAGATCTACCGCAAGCTGCGCCCGGGCGATCCGCCCACGCTGGACACGGCGACCTCGCTGTTCCACGGCATGTTCTTCGACCCTCGCAAATACGACTTTTCGCGGGTGGGCCGGCTGAAGTTCAACATCAAGCTGTTCGAGAACGCCGAAGCCACGAACCTGGATAACCGGACGCTGGAGCCGGACGACTTCTACGCCACCATCCGCTATCTCTTGAAGCTGCGGCGGAGCCTGGGTGCGGTGGACGACATCGACCACCTGGGCAACCGGCGGGTGCGCGCGGTGGGCGAGCTGCTGGAAAACCAGTTCCGCATCGGCCTGGTGCGGATGGAGCGGGCCATCAAGGAAAAGATGAGCGTGTACCAGGAGATGTCCACGGCCATGCCGCACGACCTGGTGAACGCCAAGCCGGTGATGGCGGCGATTCGCGAGTTCTTCGGGTCGAGCCAGCTTTCGCAGTTCATGGACCAGACCAATCCGCTCTCGGAGATCACGCACAAGCGGCGCCTCTCCGCGCTGGGGCCGGGTGGGCTGTCGCGCGAGCGCGCCGGGTTCGAAGTGCGCGACGTGCACCCGACGCACTACGGACGCATCTGCCCCATCGAGACGCCGGAAGGCCCGAACATCGGGCTGATCTCGTCGCTGAGCTGCTATGCGCGCATCAACGATTACGGGTTCATCGAGTCGCCCTACCGCCGGGTGAGAAGCGGCAAGGTGGTGGACTACGTCGGCATCATCAACGCCGGCGACAGCGACTACAAGGTGGGCGAGCACGTGGAGAAGCGGGAAGCCGACCGCACCAACGCCGAGCTGAAAGAGAAGCGGCGGCGGCAAGCGGAGTTCGAGCCGCATTCCTTCTACCTTTCGGCGTGGGAGGAAGACCGGCACGTGATCGCGCAGGCCAACGTGGAACTGGATGAGCACGGGCGCCTGGTGCAGGAGCTGGTGAACGCGCGCAAGGCGGGCAACTTCGTCCTGGTGCAGCGCGAGGAAGTGGACTACGTCGACGTCAGCCCCAAGCAGCTGGTGTCGGTGGCGGCGTCGCTGGTGCCGTTCCTGGAGCACGACGACGCCAACCGCGCGCTGATGGGCGCCAACATGCAACGGCAGTCGGTGCCGCTGCTGCGCGCGGAAGCGCCGCTGGTGGGCACGGGCATGGAGGGCGTGACGGCACGGGACTCGGGCGCGGTGGTGCTGGCGCGGCGCAGCGGCATCGTGGACTCGGTGGATTCGGAGCGCATCATCGTGCGCGTGGAGGGCGAGCACCATCCGGGACAGCTCTCGCGCGAAGTGGGCTCGGATATCTATCAGCTCACCAAATTCAAGCGCTCCAACCAGAACACCTGCATCAACCAGAAACCGGTGGTGAAGAAGGGCGAGCGGGTAGAGAAGGGCACGGTCATCGCCGACGGCCCGTGCACCGACCGGGGCGAGCTGGCGCTGGGACGGAACGTCCTGGTGGCCTTCATGCCCTGGCGCGGGTACAACTTCGAGGACGCCATCCTGGTGAGCGAAAAACTGGTTCGCGACGACTACTACACTTCGGTGCACATCGAAGAGTTCGAGATCGAGGCGCGCGACACCAAGCTGGGACCGGAAGAGATCACCCGCGACATCCCCAACGTCAGCGAATCGGCGCTGCGCGACCTGGATGAGAGCGGCGTGATCCGCATCGGCGCGACGGTGAAACCGGGCGACATCCTGGTGGGCAAGGTGACGCCCAAGGGCGAGACCCAACTGACGCCGGAAGAGAAGCTGCTGCGCGCCATCTTCGGGGAAAAGGCCGGAGACGTGCGCGACGCGTCGCTCACCTGCCCTCCGGGCATCGAGGGCACGGTGGTGGACGTGAAGATCTTCTCCCGCAAAGGACAGGAGAAAGACGAGCGCGCCAAAGCCATCGAAGGGACGCAGATCGAGAAGCTGGAGAAGAACCTGGCCGACGAGATCCGCATTCTGACCGACGAACGGCTGAAGCGGCTGGAGGCAATCCTGGGCGGCAAGGAGGTGCAGGCCGACCTGCACGACGAGCGCACCAACAAGCGCCTGCTGACCAAGGAAACCATCCTCGACCGCGACACCATCGAGCGCATCGCGACCCGCAACCTGAAGCGCATCAAGTTCGCCGACAAGGACCCGCGGGTGAACGAGCAGATCGATGAGATCGAGGAGATGACTTCGCGGCAGATCGACGTGCTGCGCAAGATCATGCGGGAGCGCGAAGACAAGCTGAAGAAAGGCGATGAGCTGCCGCCGGGCGTCATCAAGCTGGTGAAGGTGTACATCGC
This sequence comes from Terriglobales bacterium, assembly GCA_035454605.1. NCBI lineage: Bacteria > Pseudomonadati > Acidobacteriota > Terriglobia > Terriglobales > Terriglobales bacterium. Next base: position 33,123 of record DATIGQ010000208.1, on the reverse strand, counting down.
CATGAAACGCAAGCTGAGCGTGGGCGACAAGATGGCCGGCCGCCACGGAAACAAGGGCGTGATCGCACGCATCCTGCCGGAAGAGGACATGCCGTACCTGGCCGACGGGACGCCGGTGGAGATCGTGCTGAACCCGCTGGGCGTGCCCAGCCGCATGAACGTGGGCCAGATCCTGGAAACCCACCTGGGCTGGGCGGCACACGAACTGGGGCAGCGCATCCGCAAGCTGATGGAAGAGAACTCGCGAGCGGAAGTGATGCGGCGCGAACTGAAGCAGATCTTTAGGGCCAGCACGTTCGTGGGAGTCATCGCGGAGATGGAAGACGACGAACTGGAATCGCTGGCCGGGACCATGACCCGGGGCGCGTATTTCTCGTCGCCGGTGTTCGACGGCGCGCGCGAAACGGAGATCAAGTCGCTGCTGAAAGAGGCGGGACTACCGGAGTCGGGCAAGGTGGATCTCTACGACGGCATGACCGGCGACAAGTTCGAACAGCCGGTCACGGTGGGCTACATCTACATGCTCAAGCTGTCGCACCTGGTCGACGACAAGATCCACGCGCGCTCCATCGGACCGTACTCGTTGATCACGCAGCAGCCGCTGGGCGGCAAGGCGCAGTTCGGCGGACAGCGCTTCGGCGAAATGGAAGTGTGGGCGCTGGAAGCGTACGGCGCCGCCTACATCCTGCAGGAACTGCTGACCGCGAAGTCCGACGACGTCTACGGCCGCACGAAGATCTACGAGGCCATCGTCAAGGGCGAAGCGGCCATCGAGCCGGGCGTGCCGGAGTCGTTCAACGTGCTGATTCGTGAGTTGCAGTCGCTGTGCCTGGACGTGGAACTGCTGAAGATGCACAACGGCAGGAAGGCACCCACACCCGCCGCAGCGGACTAGGAGTTTCGCCGCGTTACCCGGAGAGCTCCCTCCGGGCGCGCGGAAACCAGGAACCGGGAGCCGCGTCGCGGCGGGCGTGACCGCCGCAGGAAGCAGAGGACCACTTGTTCCGTTCGAACCCGTACGACATCGGACACATGACCGCAGACTTCGACGCCATCCGCATCAGCCTAGCCTCGCCGGAGAAGATCCGCAGCTGGTCGCACGGCGAGGTTACCAAGCCGGAGACGATCAACTACCGCACCTTCAAGCCGGAGCGGGACGGGCTGTTCTGCGCCCGCATCTTCGGCCCGGTGACCGACTGGGAGTGCCTGTGCGGCAAGTACAAGCGCATGAAGCACCGCGGAGTGATCTGCGACAAGTGCGGCGTCGAGGTGACGCTTTCCAAGGTGCGTCGCGAGCGCCTGGGCCACATCGAGCTGGCCTCGCCCTGCTCCCATGTGTGGTTCTTCAAGGGCTTGCCCAGCCGCATCGGGCACCTGCTGGACATCTCCCTGCGCGACCTGGAGTCGGTGCTGTACTTCGAAGCTTACGTCGTGGTGGAAACGGGCGACGCGCCGGTGAAGGAAAAGGAAGTCCTGCGCGAAGAGCAGCGCTACCGCGAACTGGATCAGCAGTACCGCGCCACCGGCTTCAAGGCCATGATGGGCGCCGAAGCCATCAAGGAGCTGTTGAAGCGGGTGGAGGTGGAAGAGCTTTCCACCGAGCTGCGCGACAAGATGAAGCACGAGTCTTCGCTGCAGAAGCGTCTGAAGCACGCCAAGCGGCTGAAGGTGGTGGAGGCCTTCCGCAAGAGCGGCAACCGGCCGCAGTGGATGATCCTGGACGTGCTTCCGGTCATCCCTCCGGAGCTGCGTCCCCTGGTGCCGCTGGACGGCGGGCGGTTCGCGACCAGCGATTTGAACGATCTGTACCGGCGGGTCATCAACCGCAACAACCGGCTGAAGAAGCTGATGGACCTGCATGCTCCCGAAGTCATCGTGCGCAACGAGAAGCGCATGTTGCAGGAGGCGGTGGACGCGCTGTTCGACAACGGCCGCCGCGGCCGCGTGCTGCGTGGCGCCAACAACCGTCCTCTGAAGTCGCTCTCGGACACGCTCAAGGGCAAGCAGGGACGCTTCCGCCAGAACCTGCTGGGCAAGCGCGTGGATTACAGCGGCCGCTCGGTGATCGTGGTGGGACCGGAACTGAAGCTGCACCAGTGCGGCCTGCCCAAGAAGATGGCGCTGGAGCTGTTCAAGCCCTTCATCTATCACCGGCTGGAACAGACCGGCCACTGCACCACCATCAAGCAAGCCAAGGAACTGGTGGAGATGCAGGAGTCGGTGGTCTGGGACATCCTGGAGGAGGTCATCAAGGATCACCCGGTGCTGCTGAACCGAGCCCCGACCCTGCATCGGTTGGGCATCCAGGCGTTCGAGCCGGTGCTGGTGGAGGGCAAAGCGATCAAGATCCACCCGCTGGTGTGCACGGCATTCAACGCGGATTTCGACGGCGACCAGATGGCGGTGCATATCCCGCTGTCGCCGGAGGCGCAGGTGGAGGCGAGCGTGCTGATGCTCTCCTCGCACAACATCCTGTCGCCGGCATCGGGCCAGCCCATCACCGTGCCCACACAGGACATGGTGCTCGGCCTTTACTACCTCACCAAGGCCAAGCCGGGAGCCAAGGGCGAAGGCCGCGCCTTTGCCAACATCGACGAAGTGCTGCTGGCGCTGGAGGCGGGCGAGGTGGAGACGCTCACGCCCATCCGTCTGCGCTACACCGGGCAGGTGCTCGATCTGACCACCGCCTACGACGACCAGGACGTACTGCACACCGAGCCGGTGCAGTACGAGCGGCAGTACATCAAGACCACGGTGGGCCGCGCCATCTTCAACGACCACCTGTCCGAGGGTATGCCCTACATCAACGGGCTGCTGAAGAAGAAGGGGGTCGGGCAGCTGGTGAACTTCTGCTACCTGCGCTTCGGCCTGGAAGCCACGGTGAAGATGCTGGATGAGATCAAGGAACTGGGGTTCCTGTACGCCACCCGGGCGGGACTCTCCATCGGCATCGACGACATGGTGATCCCGGAGCACAAAGCGAAGCTGGTGAGCGAGGCGCAGAAGCAGGTGATCGGCGTGCAGCAGCAGTATCTGGACGGCGCCATCACCAACGGCGAGCGCTACAACAAGGTGATCGAGATCTGGTCGTCGATCACGGAGAAGGTGGCCGACGAAATGTTCTCGGTCATGCAGGACCAGGACCGTTCGGGCCAGATCAACCCGATTTACATCATGGCGGACTCGGGCGCCCGCGGCTCGAAGCAGCAGATCCGGCAGCTCTCCGGCATGCGCGGGCTGATGGCCAAGCCCTCGGGCGAGATCATCGAGACGCCGATCACCGCGAACTTCCGCGAAGGGTTGACGGTGCTGCAGTACTTCATTTCGACCCACGGCGCGCGCAAGGGCCTGGCGGACACGGCGCTCAAGACGGCCGATTCCGGCTACCTGACACGGCGCCTGGTAGACGTGGCCCAAGACGTGATCGTCAGCGAGGTCGACTGCGGCACGCTGGACGGCATCTACGTAGGTTCCATCGTGGAGTCGGGCGAGATCATCGAGCCGCTGCGTGACCGCATCGTGGGCCGCGTGTCGCTGGAGAAGATCAAGGACTACGAAGGCAACGTCATCGTGGACGTCAACCAGGACATCACTGAAGACCTGGCCGGCAGCATCCAGGCGGCGGGCATCGAGAAGGTGAAGATCCGCTCGGTGCTGACCTGCGAGTCCAAGCGCGGGGTGTGCGTCATGTGCTACGGGCGCAACCTGGCGGGCGGCAAGCTGGTAGAGCTGGGCGAGGCCGTGGGCGTGATCGCGGCCCAGTCCATCGGGGAACCGGGCACGCAGCTCACCATGCGTACCTTCCACATCGGGGGCACGGCGTCGCGGGTGTCGGAGCAGTCGCGCCTGGAGGCCAAGAACAACGGCATCTTGCGCTTCCAGAACCTGCAGGCAGTGCGCTCCAAGGACGGCACGCTGGTGGTGATGAACCGCACCGGTTCTATCACCATCGTGGACGAGAAAGGCCGCGAGAAGGAGCGCTACTCGGTGGTGTACGGCGCCAAGGTCAAGGTGGAGGACAGTCAGGAGGTCACACTCGGCCAGGTGCTGGTGGAGTGGGATCCCTACACCTTCTCCATCCTGACTGAAATCGGCGGCGCGGCCCAGTACAAGGACCTGGAGGAGGGCCTGACGCTGCATGAGGAAGTGGACGAAGTCACAGGCCTCTCGCGCCACGTGGTGACCGACACCCAGGATGAGAAGCGCCAGCCGGCCGTGATCATCAAGGGCAAGAGCACCAAGCGCTACCTGATGCCCTCGCGCGCCCACCTGATGGTGGCCGAAGGCGACACCGTGTATCCGGGCGACGTGCTGGCCAAGATCCCGCGCGAAACCACGAAGACCAAGGACATCACCGGCGGACTGCCGCGGGTGGTGGAACTGTTCGAGGCCCGCAAGCCGCGCGAGACCGCGGTGATCAGCGAGATCGACGGCGTGGTGAAGTTCGGCGAGATCAGCAAGGGCACGCGCAAGGTGTACGTGGTCAATGAAAACGGCACCCAGAAGGAATACTCGCTGCCGCGCGGCGTGCACGTGAACGTGCAGGAAGGCGAGCGAGTGCGTGCCGGCGAACCGCTGATGGACGGCCCGCTGAACCCGCATGACATCCTGGCGGTGCTGGGCGAGAAGGAGCTGCAGGCATACCTGGTGAACGAGATCCAGGAGGTGTACCGGTTGCAGGGCGTCACCATCAGCGACAAGCACATCGAGGTGATCGTGCGCCAGATGATGCGCTGGGTGAAGGTGGAGGACGTGGGCGACACGCAGTTCCTGTTGGATCAGCAGGTGGACAAGTTCCGCTTCCGCGAGGAGAACGAGCGGGTGATCGCTTCCGGCGGCCGCCCCTCGACCGGACGTCCGCTGCTGCTGGGCATCACCAAGGCGTCGCTCTCGACCGAATCCTTCATCTCCGCAGCCTCCTTCCAGGAGACGACGCGGGTGCTCACCGAGGCCTCCATCCAGGGCGCGGTGGACCACCTGCGCGGGCTGAAAGAGAACGTGATCGTAGGCCGCCTGATTCCCGCGGGCACCGGCATGGAGTATTATCGCGACGTCCGTCTCTCGCCGGAACTGGAGGAGGCGGCGGCCAAGGTGCAGGAGGAAGTCTCGGCCGCGTACGAAGAGGCGGAGCGTGCCCTCGAGTTGTTGCGCCAGGAGGGCGATGGCGAGGGAGAAGAGCTAGCGGCAGAGTAGTTGCAGTCGCCTTACAGCAGGCGGCATGCGGGGACCTGGGGCCAAACTACGAGCGATACGGCGGCGGCTCGGCCTCACGATGCGTGAGGTCGAGGCGGCCAGCCGCCTGGTGGCGCGGCGGCGGGGGTCGTCCCGTTACATGGTGCTGGCCAGCCGTCTCTCCGACATCGAGAACCGAGGCTCCCAGCCGACGGTCTACCGCTTGTATTCGCTGGCCGTGATTTACGGCCAAAGCCTGCTGCGATTGCTCTCCTGGTATGGAGTGACACCCGCAACGGTGGTCGCCGACCGCCGATGGATGCGTGGCCGGCGGACGTAGGCTCGCCTGGGCTCACGGTTGGAAACTGAGGCCCTCGCTGCGCTCGGGATATCGTCAGCGGGCTCTCGCTCGGCTCGCGTGACTCGCCTCGGTTCACGCCCGCTAAGCGGCTCAACATTGCGCCGGCCCGGCCCGGGCATTAAGCTAACGGCCACTGCCGGCGGGCCCGGGACGCCGGACCCGCCGACTCACATATGCTGAAATTCGTGAACGAGCTGCGGCGGGCCTTCTGGCGCGCCTTCGAGGACAACTGCTTCGCCATCGCCAAGGCTTCGGCCTACTCCTCGATTCTGGCTCTGTTTCCGGCGCTGCTGCTGGTGGCCTCGGTGCTGGCGGCGTCCCGCCAGACGGAGGCCTTTCTGCGCGAGATCGCGTTCGCCGTGGGCCGGGTGCTGCCGCCCGGCGCTGCGGCCACGGCCCGGCATCTGATTGAGACCGCCGCACCACAACCCATGCGCCCGCTGTTCCTCGGGACCGTGTTCACGCTGCTGGCCGCCAGCGGAATCATGATTTCCTGGATGGAGGGCTTTCGCAACGCCTACCGCCTGCCCAAGACTTGGGGATTCTGGAAGGAACGCGCCATCGCTCTGTTGCTGGTACTGCTGGCCCTGGTGCCGCTCAGCCTGGCCACCATGCTGGTGGGCTTCGGGGCCCAGATCGAGACCTGGATGTTGTTCCAGAGCACGAAGCAATTGAGCCAGTACATCTTTCTGTTCTTCACTGCGGTGCGATGGCTGATTGCCATTCTGACCTCGATCGCGGTGATTGCGCTCATCTACCACAACGGGGTGCCGCGCACACAGCCCTGGCACCGGGTGCTGCCGGGAGCGGTGGTAGCGACTTTTCTGTGGCTGTTTACCACGGCACTGTTCGCGTGGTACGTGAAGACCTTCACGGTCTATAGCGTGGTGTACGGCTCGCTGGGCGCAGCCATCGCGCTGCTGGTCTGGATGTACCTGGTGTCCATCGTGATCATGGTGGGCGCCGAGTTCAACGCCATCCGCTACCCGCGCACGGTGGGAGACCGGCGGCATGCGCCCCGGCCGCATCTGCCGAGAGAGAGGGTGGAGAGCGTACAGCAGGCACACTCATGAGGAAAGCCAAGATCGTCTGCACCGTCGGACCGGCGAGCGCGTCCGAGGCCGGGCTACGCGAGCTGGTGCGTGCGGGCATGGACGTGGCCCGGCTGAATTTTTCGCATGGCACGCACGCCGAGCATGCCGCGCGCATCCGCCTGCTGCGCGCCGTGGCGGAAAAGGAAGGACGCACGCTGTGCATCCTGCAGGACCTGCAGGGTCCGAAGATCCGCACCGGACGCCTGAAGAACCGGAAGCCGGTCGTGCTGCGCGAGGGCGCGCGGATCACCATTACGCCGCGGGACGTGGCCGGCACGGCAACGCGCATCCCCACCACCTTTCCCACCCTGGCGCGCGAAGTACGCCCGGGAGCGCGCATCCTTCTGGCCGACGGCCTGATCGAGCTGCGGGTGGCGGCGGTGCACGGCGCGGACGTCGAGTGCGAGGTGGTGAACGGCGGCCTGCTGGCCGAGCACCAGGGCATCAACCTGCCGGGGACGGCGCTGCGCGTGCCGTCGCTCACGGAAAAGGATGTGGACGACCTGGGGTTCGGCCTGCGCCACGGAGTAGACATGGTCGCGGTGTCGTTCGTGCGTTCGGCGCGCGACGTCAACGAAGCCAAGCGGCGCATCGCCGAGCACGGCTCCGACGTACCGGTGATCGCCAAGTTGGAGAAGCCGCAGGCCATCCGCCATCTGGAGGAGATTCTGGAGGCGGCGGACGGAGTTATGGTGGCCCGCGGCGACCTGGGGGTGGAGATGCCCGCCGAGCAGGTGCCGGTGATCCAGAAGCACATCATCAAGCGTGCCGCGGCCTGGCGCAAACCGGTGATCACCGCGACGCAGATGCTGGAGTCCATGATCGAGCATCCGCGGCCCACGCGGGCCGAAGCTTCCGACGTCGCCAACGCCATCTTCGACGGCACCGACGCCGCCATGCTCTCCGGCGAGACCGCCTCCGGCAAGTACCCGCGCGAAGCAGTGCTGACCATGGCGCGCATCATCCACGAGGCCGAGAACCACATGGGCGATTCCGGACCGCGGCGGCGGCGTGAGGACGCGGGACTCTCCATCGCCGAGGCCATCTGCGAGTCCGTGGCCCACGCGGCGCAGAACCTGGACATGCGCGCCATCGCCGTGTTCACCGAAACCGGCAACACCGCGCGCCTGATTTCCAAGTACCGTCCCAAGCCGCGCATCTTCGCGTTCACGGCCAGCCCGGAAGTGCGCAACCGGCTGAACCTGCTGTGGGGCGTGCGGCCCATGCATTCCGAAAAGGCGCCCACGTCGGACGACATGGCGCGCGTCGCCGAGCAAACGCTGCTGGAGAGGGGCGTGGTCAAGCGGGGCGAGGTGGTGGGCGTGGTGGCAGGGACGCAGATGGCGTCGGGGTCCACCAACTTCATGCGCTTGCACGTGGTGGGGAGTTTGCTCGGGGCGCCTTCGACGCCACCGTCAAAGCGAAAACGCCGCACGCAGCGTTGAATAGACCTGACCCGGGCGAGAATTGTCTGAGCCGCGCTAGTGGACCCAGGGTCCGCGGTGCTCGCCGTTGCCTTTGCCGGGGGGCGGAGCATCGGAGTCTTGATCATGCGCGCTCTTGCGTTCATAGTCGCGCATGTAGACCTCGAACTGGCGGGCAGCTTGGCGGCGCCTCCAGCGATGCCAGGCATTGCGCAGCCCGTACCAGGCTTCACTCAAGCCTCCGCTTATGCGGCCGCGCATCAACTGGCGGGCGTACAGGACCCCGAACAACAGCCCACCCAGGTGAGCCAGGTGCGCGATCCCGCTGCGCTCTTGCAGCGCCCCGATCACCGAGATGACCACCAGGAAGCCCACCCAATAGCGCGCTTTCAGCGGGATGGGGATGGGCAAGATGATGATGCGGCGGTCGCCGTAGATGGTGGCAAAAGCGCCCAGGATGCCGTATACGCCGCCGGAGGCGCCGATGGTGGGAGCCTGCATGCTTACCAGCACGCCGGCGAGCGCCATCAGCACCGTGACCGCGGCAGCGCCCGTCAGGCTGAGGAAGTAAAGATCGAGGAAGCGGCGGCGTCCCCAGGCCAGTTCCAGGTCGGTGCCGAACATCCACAGGATGAGCATGTTGTACAGCAGGTGGAAGAAGCCACCGTGCAGGAAGGCGTACGTCACCAGTTGCCAGATCCAGCCCTTCACCACCAGGCCAGGCACCAGGCCGAATGTGTACACGAAGCTCGCAGCCAGCCGCGGCGAGGCGAATCCTGCCAGCAGCGTGAGCAAGAAGATGGCAGCGTTGCCGAATACCAGCCACTTCATCGTGCGAGTGAAGGGCGGAAAACTGAGCGTGACTTCGTATCCGCGAGGCATGGAAAGCAGTGGCCAGTGACCAGTGGTCAGAGTAACAGGTTTGTTGCAGCAGCGTGAACGGTCACCGCTCCGGCACCGGCACGACGGTCAGACTGCGGTGGCCTTTGGCGTCCAAGGCGCGCACCGCGAAGACGACGTTGTCCTTGGACATGTTGAGCGTGGCGCGCGTGACGTTGCCCACCGGTTTCACGTTTTCCCAGTAGGCCGCGGTGGTGGAGCGCCACAGCACTTCGTAGCCGGTGGCCAGGCCGCCGGGAGAAGGCTCCCAGACGATGGTCGAATCGTTCTCCAGTTCCTTGGTCAGCAGGCGGACATTGGCCGGGGGCGCGGGCGCAGAAGCGAGCGATGCCAGGGCAGCGGCGTTCAAGCGCGCGACGTTGGCCACGTACTCGTAGTCCACGAACTTGGGCAGGTCGCCGTACTCGACGCCGTTTTCCGTGCGGATGTTCTGGTGCTGGTGGTTGTAGTCTTCGCGAAACTCGGTGAAGCGCACGGCGGCGTAGCCGAACTCGTTGAAGGAAGTGTGGTCGCCGCCGCGCAGGTAGCGGTCGCGGCGGAAGACCGGCAGGGGACCGAACGGTCCGCGCAGGTACTGGCGCGCGATGTCGTGGACGTAACGCGCGAGCTGGCGCGAGCCGGAGTCGTTCTCGCCGCCGGTGGCGCGGATCAGACGCAGCTCCTGTTCGCCGGCGCGCAGGGGGATGCCCTCGGAGAACACGCGCACGAGGTTGGGATTGCGCAGCCGGTCGCCGGGCGTGCGGTTGCCACCCACGATGTCGTTGTTCAGCACGCCGCCGATGTCCAGGTTCTTCTCGCGTGCGGTGCGCGCGAAATGGCGGCTTCCGAACAGTCCCTGCTCCTCCCCGGCTACGGCCATGAACACGATGGTCGCCGGGAAACGGTACTGGCTGAGGACGCGGGCGCACTCCAGGCTCACGGCGGTGCCGCTGGCGTCGTCGTTGGCGCCGGGAGCGTCGCCCTGAGCGTCGAGTGGATCGGAGTTGCGGGAGTCGTAGTGGCCAGTCACCACATAGATGCGGCCGGCGTTGGCTGCATCCGTGCCGCGTTGCGTCGCGACGACGTTGACGATCTCCGTGGGTTGCGGCACGCGGTCGGCCGGCGGCTGCGTGTAGCTCTGGAACTCCACCGTCAAGCAGCCGCCACAGGCCCGAGAGTAACCCTCGAACTCCTGCTTGATCCATTGCCGGGCGGCGCCGATGCCGCGCCCGGAGCGCACCCCTTCGGGATCGGCCGCGGAGAGCGTGTGGCGCGTCCCGAAGCTGACCAGCTTCTCGATATTGGCGCGGATACGGGCCGCCGAAACCTGGCGCAAAGCCGCGGCGATCTGCGGGTCAGCGGGACTTAGGTTCGGCGAGGCCGTCGTCCGAGCACCTTGGGCGGCGGCTCCAGCGACCAGCGCCAGGGGCAGCATGAAAGCAAGGGCAGGGCTTGGGAAGTGCACGCGTCCTCCTGCGGAATTTTCAGATTGCGAGCGCGCAACTTGACGCTGGCGCGAAGAGTCTCTAAATATAACAGGGGCGCCGCGCCCGGCGTCCAATCCCCTGAGGAGGCACTCATGGTGTCTTGTCCGGAATGCGAAGCGAACCTGGACTTTGAAGAGGACGAGGTCGACGAGGGCGAAATCGTCTCCTGTCCCGACTGTGGCGCCGACTACGAGGTGGTCGGCACCGAACCGCTGCAATTGGTGAAGGTCGAGGAAGAAGAGGAAGAAGACGAGCACGAGGAAGAAGAAAGCGAGGACGGTGACTACTCCTAGCGCGGTTCGCGCCCTGCTTTTCCTGCTGCTGGCCGCCGTGTGCAGTGCGGTGACCTGGGGCACGCCGGCAAAACCCGGCGCGACTGGCGGCGCTTCGAGTTGGGCCGCCGAACCGAAAGAAGACCCCCGCAAGCCCTACGCGCTGATCTTTGGGACTGTCTGGGGGCCGGATTCGCGGCCGGTGCAGGGAGTGAAGGTCAAGGTCCGCCGCGCCCAGGAGAAAAAAGCGCGCTGGGAGATGTATTCGGACCGGCGCGGCGAGTTCGCAGTTCGCCTCCCCGCCGGCAAGCAGGAGTACGTGGTCTGGGCGGACGTGAAAGGCCCCAAGGACCGACCCAAACCGGAGGTCCGGGTGCAGATCGAAAATGATGAGCGCGCCGACATCGGCTTGCATCTAACGGAATAGTGAGGGGTAACGACTTGAGCCGTAAGTCCTTTGTTTTGTTAGTGCTGTTCGCGATGATGGGGTCTGCTCTGGCGGCCTTTGCGGCCGACGAGCAGGATAACACCCGTGCGCTCTCCGGGCAGGTCATAACTCCCAACAATGACCCGCTGCCCAACGCTGTGGTGTACCTGAAGAACCAGAAGACGCTGGGAGTGAAGACCTTCATCGCCGAAGCCGACGGCGGCTACCGCTTCGGCGGCCTCTCGCCCAACGTGGATTACCAGATCTACGCCGAGTACCAAGGCAAGCGCTCGGACACCAAGACGCTGAGCTCGTTCGACAGCCGCAAGAAGGTCGTCATCCACCTGAAGATCGACGCCGAGAAGTAAGCGGGAATTCGGAGCAAGCAACAAGGCCGCCCGATGGGCGGCCTTAGCAATTGCTTGACGCGGCCGCTAGTTCTGCCCGTTGCCCGCGCGCTTCAGCGACATCAGTTCCTCGATGGTCGAGGTGGCGCTGGAAGCGGAGTGCTTGTAGGCTTCGACTTCGGCGCGGCTGCCTTCCTTGCCGGCCGTGCGCAGGCTGAGCCCGATCTTTTTCTCCTGCGGGCTCATCTTAAGGATGCGGAAGTTGTGCTCGGAGCCGGGTTCCAGCTTGGTCTGCGTGCCGTGCTCATCCACGGCTTCCGAAGTGTGGCACAGGCCCTCGACGCCGTCCGCTACTTCCACAAAGAAGCCGAAGGGAGCGGAACGCACCACTTTGCCGTGGACCACATCGCCGGCATGGTGGCTGTTGCAGAACGCTTCCCAGGCGTCGGGCTGGAGCTGCTTGATGCCCAGCGACAGGCGGCGGTTCTTGCTGTCGATGGACAGGATGACGGTCTTCACCCGGTCGCCCTTCTTCAGCACTTCCGAGGGATGCTTGACGCGCTTGGTCCAACTGATGTCGGAAACGTGCACCAGGCCGTCGATGCCGTCTTCGATCTCCACGAAGGCGCCGAACTCGGTGAGGTTGCGCACCCGGCCTTCCACCACGGTGCCGGCCGGGAAGCGCTCCTGCAGCGATTCCCAGGGATTGGCCAGAAGCTGGCGCAGGCCGAGCGAGATGCGGCGTTCGCCGGGATTCACGTCGAGCACCACGACTTCGACCTCATCGCCCACCTTGACGATCTTCGACGGGTGCTTCATGCGCTTGGACCAGGTCATCTCGCTGACGTGCACCAGGCCCTCGATGCCCTGCTCCAGCTCGATGAAGGCGCCGTAATCGGTCACCGAAATGACGCGGCCCTTCACGCGAGCGCTCACCGGATAGCGGTGCGCCGCGTCCAGCCACGGGTCCGGGGTCAGTTGCTTGAAGCCCAGGGAAACCCGCTGCTTTTCCTTGTCGAACTTGAGGACTTTCACCTGGATCTCGTCGCCCACGTGGACCAGGTCGCGGGGATGCGTGAGCCGGCCCCAGGACATGTCGGTGATGTGCAGCAGGCCGTCAATGCCGCCCAGGTCGATGAACGCGCCGTAGTCGGTGAGGTTCTTGACGGTGCCGGTGAGCACCGAACCTTCTTCCAGATGCTCGAGGGTCTTGGAGCGCTTGGCGGCAACCTCTTCCTCAAGAAGCTGCTTGCGCGAAACCACGATGTTGCCGCGCTTCTTGTTCAGCTTGACGATGCGGACGTCGAATTCCTGACCCACCAGCGAATCCAGGTTGCGCACCGGGCGGACGTCGGCCTGCGAGCCAGGGAGGAAGGCGCGCGCGCCGATATCCACGGAAAGGCCGCCCTTCACGCGCTCCACCACCCGCCCATGGATGGCTCGGTTCTCGTGGTAGGCCTTCTCGATGTCGTCCCACACCTTCAGCCGCTGGGCTTTCTCGTGGGAGAGCAGGACGTAGCCTTCTTCGTGCTCTCCGCGCTCCAGCATCACCGGGATCTCGTCCCCCGGCTGCACTTTGACGTTGCCTTCATGGTCCTGGAACTGGGCGATGGGCACCAGGCCCTCGGACTTGAAACCCACGTCCACCACGACGTGGGTGGGCGTGATCTTGAGCACAGTGCCGGTGTGGACCTTGTCGTCCAGCACGCTGCCTTCGGTTTCGGCCGTGTAGGTTTCGAGTGCCTGGGCGAAGTCTACGGTTTCCTTCTCGCCCGCGGGCTCAGGAGGCGCAGCCGCCGCAACCGGCGCCGCAGCAGCGGCCGGCGGCTCGGGCACGGACTGGGTCTCAGCAACGACGGGCGCTTCGGCGGTCGCTTCCGGGTTGTTCGGGTTGTCTTCGGTGTGGGTCGGGTTCGGGTTCGACAAAGTCGTGTCCTGTTCAAGCTCCGTTTCGCGCATGCGGAAAGCGGAGCCTTCGAGAAAAATTCGCGGACTGCTGGCGCAACGCTCTCTGGAATGAGACGCCCGTGTCGTGACGACAGCGGGCTTGGGACTCCAGCGGCCGGGGCCTGCAGCGCGAAAGGCGCGCCACAGGACTCAAAAACTATAGCAACCGCGCTTTTGGGGTGTCAAACCAGCGCCCCGGATTCTTCGATGCGATTACGGCGCCCCACGCTGCCCGCTAAGCTTGGGCCGCCCGTCCCCACTCTGGTACCCTTGCCCGACCATGGATTACCTGTGGACGCCGTGGCGCTACGCCTACGTCACCCAGACGGACAAGACGCCGGGCTGCATCTTCTGCGAGAAGATCAAGGAAAAGGACGACCGCAAGGCGCTCATCGTGCACCGCGGTCCGCGCTGCTACATCCTGCTCAACGCCTATCCCTACACGCCCGGGCACGTGATGGTGGTGCCGTATGAGCATCTCGACGAATTGCAGAAATTGCCTGCGCCCACCGCCCAGGAGATGATGGTGCTCTCGCAGCGCATGGAAGGCGTGCTGCGCGAACTCTACAAACCGGACGGCATCAACCTGGGGATGAACATCGGCAAAGCCGCCGGCGCCGGCGTGGCCGGGCACGTCCACCTGCACATTTTGCCGCGCTGGGTGGCGGACTCGAATTTCATGTCCGCCGTGGCCGAAACCAGGGTGCTGCCGGAGACGCTGGAGACGACCTGGGAAAGGGTGAAGGGAAAACTACAGGATTGAATCATTGAATCAATGAGTCAGTGAATCAATGAAAAGCAAGACCAGCCCCCGCTTCGGATGTCGTGCAATGATTGAATGATTGACTGACCCAATGATTCAATCCACGAGCTCTTCCATCTCTTTTTCCCCAATCACCTTCACTCCGAGTTCCCGAGCCTTGTCGAGTTTCGAGCCGGGATCGGCGCCGGCGACCACATAATCGGTCTTCTTGCTGACCGAGCCGGTGACCTTGCCGCCGGCATCTTCGATCAGGCGCCGGGCTTCGTCGCGGGAGTGGTGAGCGAGTGTACCCGTCAATACAAAGGTTTTGCCTGCGAGTTTCGTCCCGCGTTTCCTTTTCTTCGCCTCAAAGGTCAAGCCCGCCTTGCGCAAACGTTCCACCAGTTCGCGGTTGCGTTTCTCGTCGAAGAAGGCGCGGATGCTTTCCGAAACGCGCGGGCCGACTTCCGTCACCTGCTGCAATTCCTCTTCGTTGGCGTGCATCAGCGCGTCGAGCGAGGCGAAGTGCTCGGCGAGGAGTTGCGCCGTGCGCTCACCCACAAAGCGGATGCCCAAGCCGTAGATCACGCGCTCCAGCGGCAGCTTCCTCGAGGCCTCGATCTCCTCGAGCAGGTTCTGCGCCGACTTTTCGCCCATGCGCTCCAGCGCGACCAGTTGATCCCTGGTGAGGTCGTAGATATCGGCCACGCTCTTCACCAGGCCGCGGTCACAGAGCTGGTCGACGAGCGCCTCGCCCATGCCCTCGATGTTCATGACCGAGCGGGCCGCAAAGTGGCGAATGGTCTCCTTGAGCTTGGCGGGACAGTTGGCGTTGACGCAGCGGTGGTCAACCTCGCCTTCATCTCGCACCACGTGCCCGCCACAGATCGGGCAACGCTCCGGCATGTGGAACTTCTTGTGGCCGCGGGGATGCTGTTTGTCCTCCACCACACGCGTGACCTTGGGGATGACGTCGCCGCCGCGTTCCACTTCGACCCAGTCGCCGATCTTCAGGCCGAGGCGCTCGATCTCATCCATGTTATGCAGAGTGGCGCGCGAAACCGTGGTTCCGCCGATGGGCACGGGTGTGAGCACGGCCACGGGTGTGAGCTTGCCCGTGCGCCCTACTTGCACGTGGATGTCCTCGACCTGCGTTGTTCCCGCCCGCGCCGCGTACTTGTAGGCGATGGCCCAGCGCGGCGCCCTGCCCGTGTAGCCCAGTTCGTCCTGGAGCGCGGTAAAGTCCACTTTGATGACCACGCCGTCGATCTCATGGGGCAGCTTCTCGCGCTTCTCTTCCCACTCGCGGATGAAGCGCAGTACCTCGTCGAGACTCTTGGCCACCACGTAATGCCGGTTGACCTTGAAACCGGCTTCCTCGAGAGCCTCGAGCGCTTTCGAGTGGTGGTCGAAATAGTAGCGACCCTTGGCCAGCAGGAAATAGGCGAAGAAGTCCAGCCGCCGCTGAGCGACGACGTTCGGCTCCAGCGTGCGGATGGTCCCGGCGGCGGCGTTGCGCGGGTTGGCGAACGGTGAGAGACCCTGGCGTTCGCGCTCTTCGTTCATCTTGCGGAAGGCGGCCAGCGGCATGATGACCTCGCCGCGCACTTCGAAGTCCGCTGGCAATGCCGCCTTCTTGCGAACAGATGCAGGGACCGAAAGCGGCACCGAACGGATGGTGCGGACGTTCGAGGTCACATCCTCGCCCACCGAGCCGTCGCCTCGCGTGACGCCGCGCACCAGCTGTCCGTCCGCGTAGGTGAGCGCCAGCGACATGCCGTCCAGCTTCAGTTCGCAGACGTAGGCGACGTCCTTACGGCCGCTGAGTTCGTGCACCCGGCGCTCCCAGTCGGCAAGTTCCTCTTCGCTGTAGGCGTTGTCGAGAGAGAGCATAGGCCGGGAGTGCTCCACTTTGCGGAAGCCCTCGGCCGGCTTGCCGCCCACGCGCTGGGTGGGCGAGTCCGGCGTGACCAGCTCGGGATGCTCCGCTTCGAGCTGCTTCAGTTGGAGCACCAGGCGGTCGAATTCGGCGTCGGAGATTTCCGGGCTATCGAGCACGTAGTAGCGGTGCTCGTGGTAGCGGATCTTCTCGCGCAGCTTCTCGATTTTGTCCGCCACCGGCTTCGTCGCGGCCATCGGCAGGATTATACTCAGGGAGTTTTCCCGGTTTTCCGGCTGTACTCATTCCATTCCAATTCAGAGGAGCGCGTATGAAGAGATGGGGCGTAACGATCGTAGCTTTGACAGCGCTGGCACTGGCGCAGCCCGTAGCAGAGGCCCAGGAGAAAGAGAAGAAGCAGGAGCAAGAACCGGCTACCGCCTGGGCTGCTCCCAAGCCCGCTCCGGAGATGGAGAAGCTGGCCAAGATGATGGTGGGCACGTGGTCCAGCGCAGAAAAGCACGAGCCCAGCCCGTTCAGCCCTGCGGGCGGCACCGGCAAGGGCGTGTTCAAGGTGACTCTGGGTCCGGGCGGGCACTCCCTGGTCGAGCAGTACAACTCCCGCGGCTCCCTGGGAAAATTCAACGGCCACGGCATGACCTACTGGGATCCCAAGGACAAGGTCTACCGCAGCGTCTGGTGCGACAACTTCACGCCCACCTGCGACGTTTCCGTCGGCCACTGGGAGGGCGACAACCTGGTCTTCCTGGGCGAAAGCGAAATGGAGGGCCAGAAGACCAAGCTGAAGATGACCTACAGTGGCTTCAAGGCGGGCTCCTTCGAATTCGGTATCGACATGTCGGTGGGCGACGCGCCCATGGCGCGCGGCATGACCATCAAGTACACGCGCGCCAAGGCTCGGGCGGCAGCTTCCGCCGCTGCATCGGCACCGTAGGGCCCGGTTTCCTCCCGCCCAACGCTCCGTGATAGAAGAGTGCCACGGACATGCGCAGGGCGGCGCTCATCTACAACCCGGCATCGGGCGTACGGCGGGAGCGACGCGCTGCCGACGTGGAAGCCGTGCGCACGGTGCTGCAGGCTGCCGGAATCGAGTCCGAAGCGGTGCCCACACGCCACGCGGGCAGCGCGGCAGAGCAAGCCGCCGAGGCGGTGACTGCGGGTTGTGACGCGATCCTCGCCTGTGGCGGCGATGGAACCGTCCACGAAGCCCTGCAGGGGGTGGTGGCGACGGGGGCGCGCGCGGCTCTGGGCGTCATTCCGCTGGGCACAGGCAATGCGCTGGCCAACGACCTGGGTCTCTCGCGCGATCCCGCGCAAGCCGCGAAGGCCCTGGTGCAGGGCGGAACCGAGCGCATCGCTCTCGGCCGCATGGAGTACACCGAGGCCGACGGCTCCACCGGCTCGCGCTGGTTCACGGTGATGGCGGGTTGCGGTCCCGATGCCTACATGCTCCATTCCATGGACCTGGCCGCCAAGGGCCGCATCGGCATGAGCGCCTACTACTGGCAGGCTGGATGGATGTTCCTCACCCGCAGGTTTCCGCCCTTCGAGGCCAAAGTGACGGAACCCGGCGGCGCGCACCGCACGCTCAAGGTCGGCCAGATGATGGCGGTGCGCATCTCCTATTTCGGCGGTGCGCTGCGGAAGCTGGCGCCGGGCGCAGCCCTCCACCGCGACTGTTTGCGCGTGCTGCTCTACCGCTCGCCGGTCAAAGTGCGTTACTTTTTCTATTTGCTGGGAGTGTTTCTGGGAATCAACTGGCGAGTGCCCGGCGTCGAAGCCCTGGACGCGACCGAAGTCGTGTGCCGCGCATCGCCGGACGAGCGGCGGCGAGTGCACGCGGAAGCCGATGGCGAGCTGCTGGGCGGCCTGCCGGTGCGAGTCTCCATCGTGCCGGACGCGCTTACGCTACTGGTACCACAACGTCCATCCTGAGAGGAGCCGAGCCGCGCTGTGGAACCTGTCACCCACTTCCTGACTAACCTGTGCCTGAGCCGCGCCGGCCTGAACCGCACCACGTCCCTGGCCACGGCGATGATGGTAGCCAGCGCCGAGATGCCGGACCTGGATCTGCTGTATAGCTTGGGGGGCCCGGCTGTGGGTTTCGACGGGCACCGAGGATTCACTCACACGCTGTTGGGCGCTCCGGTGGTCGGCGCACTCTCGCTAGCTGCGGTGTGGTTGTGGTACCGGCTGCGACTGCGGATGAAGCGTCCGCCACCCACGCCGCCGCGCTGGGGCCTGCTGTTCCTATACGGATGCCTGGGTGGCGTGATCCACATCCTGCTCGACTTCACCAACAGCTACGGGGTGCGTCCCTTCGCGCCTTTCTATGACCGTTGGTTCGCCTGGGACACTGTCTACATCATCGAGCCGGTGATGCTGGTGATCCTGGTGGCCGGATTGGTGCTGCCCTCGCTGTTCGCGCTCATCCAGGAAGAAGTGGCGTCACGACGCACGGTGTCGCGCGGGCGAGGCGGCGCCGTGATGGCCCTGATCGCAATCGCCGTCTTCTGGGGTGTACGTGACTACCAGCACCGCAAGGCCGTGGCCGTGCTGGAAGCGCGCATCTACAAGGGCGAGGACCCGGTGCGCGTCTCTGCCTTCCCCTATCCCATGAATCCTTTCCTGTGGCACGCGGTGGCGGAGACCAGGGATTTTTACGCCTCCATGCATGTGAACTCGTTCACCGGCGCACTCGATCCGGAAGACCGCATGGAAATCCGATACAAGAGCGAAGACACCCCGGTCACACTGGCGGCGAAGGATTCGCATATGGGCCGCGTGTACATGCACTGGGCACGGCATCCCATGACGGAGGTGGAGCCGCTGAGCCCCACCGAGGGCGGAGGCTACCTGGTGCGCTTCTACGACCTGCGCTACGTCTACCCCGAGCCCAGCAGCCGGCGGCCGCTGCAGGCTTTGGTGGAGCTGGACCGGGATCTCCGCGCCGTGGCCGAACAGATGAGCGGGCGGCGCAAAGTGTTGCGCTGAGCGGCTTGACTGGCCGTCCCCTGCCGCGAATAATGGCAAGTCCCCGAGGTGAACATGCTGGCTTACCTGTTCGTCGCCCTTGCCATTGCCCTGCGCTTCCTGCCACCCATGCTGAACTTCACGCCGGTGGGGGCGTCGCTGCTCTACTTCGGAGCGCGCCAGCCGCGGCGTCGCATGTGGATTCCGCTGCTCATGTTGGCGGCCTCCGACGTGGTCCTGAACCGGTTCGTGTACGGTTATCCGTTTACCGGAGACTTGCTGATCACGTGGGCGTGGTACGCGGCCATTGCGCTGATGGGAGGGTTGCTGCGCGAGAACCATCGGCCGCTGCGCATCGCCGGCGCGGCGCTGGCCACTTCGGTCTCTTTCTTCCTGGTAAGCAACTTCGCCGTCTGGGCGGTGTGGAGCATGTACCCCAAGACTCTCGACGGACTTCTGGCCTGTTACGCTGCCGCCGTGCCCTTCTTCCGCAACACGGTGGCGTCCGATCTGGTCTTCACGGCGGCGTTCTTCGGATTGCCGGCGCTGGTGGCCTCCATCTCCCGCGCTGTTGGCGAAGGCCGTAGCGCGGCCGCCTAGTCGTCGGTAGCCAGTTCCGCAACCGGGGCGCGCAGCCGGTAGTAGAGGATCACCAGCAGGATCACCACTCCAACCACGCCTATCGTGGCGCCGAGGTGATCGCGGAACAGGTTGCCGAGCGTGTGTACGACCCGCTCGCCGAACAGTACCGTCAGAACGGAGAGGACCGTGTAGCGCGCCATGCGCCCGGCGATGATCGCCAAGAGAAACTCCCCCAATGGCATGCGGAAGACCCCGGCAGCCAGCACGAACAGCTTAAAGGGAGTAGGAGGCGGGAGCATGGAAGGCAGCATCAGCGCCCATGCAGGGTGGCGCTCGAAGGAATTGTGCAGGCTGGCCATGCGCTGAGGGGAAACCCGCTTCGCCAGCACGAGCTGGCCGCCCTTCCACCCGATGCCGTAGAGGATGGTGCTGCCCAGCGCCGAGCCCACGGCGCCCATCACCGGATACAGCCAGAACTGCTGCGGATACTTGTAAACGTACGCCGCCACCAGCGGGTCCATGGGGATGCCCACGAAGGCGGCGTCTACGAAGGCAATCGTGAACACCGCCCACGAGCCCAGCGGCGCCATCAGACCCCACAGGAAAGCGGTGTACTTCGCCAGGATGTGCTTGAGGAAATCCAAACGGACTAGTTCATTTTACGCGAAAGGATGAGCGCGCGCGCCGGTGCCAGGCGGCGCGCGATCAGGCATGGCCCGCCGGGTGGGCGGTGTCCCCCGCGAGCAGTTCCAAGGCGTGCGGCAGCAGGTCCACGATGGCGGCCAGGGAGTCGGTGGCGCCTGCGGGGTTGCCGGGCAGGTTGACCACGAGCGACTGCCCGCGCGTGCCGCACAGGCCGCGGCTCAGTGCGGCCATGGGCGTCTTGCGCGCGCCCTCGAGACGCATGCGTTCGGAGAGGCCATCCACCAGACGCTCGCAGACGGCGCGCGTAGCCTCAGGTGTAACGTCGCGCTCGGCCAGGCCGGTGCCGCCGGTGGTGACCACCAGGCGCACTCGCGCCGCCAGGCGCATGAGGGCGTTCTCGATGGTGGTGCGCTCGTCGGGCGCGATCTCCACCGCGACCACCTCGAACCCTTTGCGCCGTAGCGCCTCGGCCACCGCCG
Source organism: Terriglobales bacterium (assembly GCA_035454605.1). NCBI lineage: Bacteria > Pseudomonadati > Acidobacteriota > Terriglobia > Terriglobales > Terriglobales bacterium. Next base: position 12,392 of record DATIGQ010000208.1, on the reverse strand, counting down.
GACCGGAGAGGTCCCGGCGCTCGCCGCGTGCCGCCGAGTCGCTGACCGTGAGCACCGCGGCCGTCATGTCAGGTTTCGAGGATGTTCTCTTCGGCGTCGCGGTTGGCCTCGTCAATCAGGCGCAAGCCTTCCATGAGCAGCCCCTGGGTGGAGCGGGTGCAGGTCTGCTCCGCGCTCTTGCCGGTGAAGTCGATGGTGAAGCTGCCACCCGGCCAGCCCAGGACCTTGTACACGGCGTCGTCGCCCTTCAAGGGTCCGTAGACGGCGTGGTTGATCTGGCCGTCGGTGAAATACATTTCGCAGCGCTCGCCGTCGCTGCTCAGGACCAGCTTGCAGGTCTTGTGGCCCAGCTCCAGCGACTGCAACAGGTCCATGACGTTCATCTGCGCCAGGCTGCCGCGCAGCACGCCTTCGCCGGGAGCATCGCGCGCCATCTTCTCCAGCGCGATGCGGTCAATGGCCTTCTTGATGCGGGCGGTGGCGTCGCGCAGGAAGAAGGGCTTTTCCACCAGCTCTTCGACCGACTGCAAGCCCCGCAGCTTGTCGGTGATATCGACGCGGCTGGCCAGCAGGATGACGGGCATCTTGGCGGTCGCGGCGCGGCTGCGGATCTTGTCCAGGAGCTGCTGGCCGTCGAGCCCGGGCATGCGGAAGTCGCTGATGAGCAGGTCGGGGGGCTCGTCGATGAGCTTGAGCAGGGCGTCGGCGCCGTCCGTGGAGGTCGAGACGTGGGCCAAAGGATCCAAGGCGGCGCGCAGCATCTCCAGCACCATCGGGTTGTCGTCCACCAGCAGTACTTTGACGTTGGCCTGCATGGGGCTGGCTATTTCCTCGGGCGCGCACGCCGGTAGTCACCGCTCTTGCCGCCCGTCTTGCGCTCGAGCACGACCCGGCGGATCTCCATGCCCTTGTCCAGGGCTTTGCACATGTCGTAAACGGTCAGAGCGGCAACGCTGGCGGCCACCAGCGCTTCCATCTCCACGCCGGTAGGCGCCGTAGTGGCCACGCGGGCGGCGATGGAGACGCCATTCTCGCACAGCCGTGTGGTCACATCAACGTGGCTCAACGGCAGCGGATGACACATGGGAATCAGCTCGGCGGTGCGCTTGGCGGCGCTGATTCCCGCAAAGCGCGCCACTTCCAGCGGATTCCCCTTGGGATTCCTGGGCAGCGCCTTGAGCACGCGGCGGGACATAGCGACAAAGGCCGTGGCTTCGGCTTCGCGGCGCGTGGCCGGCTTGGCCGAAACATCTACCATGCGCGCCCGCCCGCGCGTATCGAAATGGGAAAGCTTTTTCGGCATGCAACGAGGACGGCTATCTTACATCGTGGCTCAGCGCAACAGGACTGCGACCATCTCCCCCGCGGCTAACTGCTCGCGGTCCGGAGGCACCACCAGGAAGCAGTTGGCGCGGGCCGCCGAGGCCAGGTCTCCCGAGCCCTGCCAGAGCACTCGCTCGACCTCGGTTTCCTCGAGCTGGCCGGAGAGCCGCGCGGGCAAGAACCGCGTCAGGCCGGTCTTTGTTTTCACCTCCGACTTCAATCGCGCGCGCAGGAAATGCAGCGGCTCGGGCGCGGCGCCGGAAAGCGCTTCCAACAGCGGGCGCGCGAACAATTCGAAGGTCACCATGGTTGAGATGGGGTTCCCCGGCAGGCCCAGAAAAAACGTGGGGCGCGCGTTGGGCTGGCGCGCCGCGCGCCCGAACACCACCGGGCGTCCGGGCTGGATGAGGGCGCCGGCGAAAAAGATCTCCGCGTCGAAATCGCCCAGCACTTGCTCCACCAGGTCGTAGCGGCCCACGGAGACGCCGCCGGTGATGAGCAGCAGGTCGGCCCCAAGCCCCTGCTGGATGAGCCGGCGCAGGGCCTCGCGCTCGTCGGGTGCGATGGGCAACCGCGCCGGGTCGCCGCCCGCCGCCTCCACCTGCGCGGCCAGCGAATAGCTGTTGGAGTTGCGGATCTGGTTGGGCCCGGGTTCGGCGGCCATGTCCACGATCTCGTCGCCGGTCGCCAGCAGTGCCACATGCGGACGGCTGTGCACGCGCACCTCGGTGCGCCCGGCGGCCGCTGCGGCGCCGATCTGGGCGTAGCCCAGGCGGGTGCCGAGGGCTACGATCACGTCCCCGGCGCGGGCTTCACTCCCGGGCGGCACCACGTTCTCACCGGCCGCGGCGGTGCGCGTCACCTCCACCATAGGACCCTTGCGGGCGGTGTACTCCACCATGACCACGGCGTCCGCGCCCGCGGGAACCGCGGCCCCGGTCATGATCTCGATGGCCTCCCCTGCGGCCAGCGAAGTGAAACCCGGGGGCGTCCCGCCGCCGGCACGAATCTCGCCCACGACTCGCAGTCGCGCCGGGAGGGTGGCCAGGTCCGCCGCGCGCACGGCAAAGCCGTCACGGGTGGCTCGGGGAAAGGGCGGCAGGTCGCGGTCGCAGAGCACGTTTTCGGCCAGCACCCGGCCGCGGCTTTCGGGAAGCGGAAGCGGCTCGATCTCTGTCGGTCGGGCCTCGCGGGCGCGTTCCTCGACCACGCGGCGGGCGTCCGGAAAAGGCAATACCGGGGGCGCGGAAGGGGTAACCATGGTTCCGCCCGATATGGTACCAGCGTGCCCTGCGAAGCCGCCTTTCTGGCGCGTTTTCCGCTAAACGATACGGTAGAATCCGGTTCAGGAATGCAGAAGATCGCCATCCTGTACGACGCCAGCCAGGCCGTCCTCTCGACCTTCGAGCTGGACGAAGTGCTGAACCGGATCCTTTCCATCCTGCGGGACTACTTCCAGTTCCAGAACGCCACCATTTTTCTGCTGGACACTGCGAACAATGAACTTTACGTGCGCGCGCACTTCGGGCGCGCCGCCGGCAGCGAAGGCAGCCGCATACCGGTGGGCAAAGGACTGATCGGAACGGCGGCCCAGATCAAGCGCCCCATCTATGCCCCCGACGTCTCCAAGGATCCGCGCTATGTGAGAGCGATGGAATCCACGCGCTCCGAGGTGGCGATTCCGCTGATGGTGCGCGACGACGTGGTGGGCGTCCTGGACTGCCAGAGCGACCAACTGGACTTCTTCAGCCAGGAGACGGTGGACCTGCTCGCGCTCTTCTCCACCCAGGCCTCTATCGCGCTGGAGAACGCGCGGCTGTATTCGCTGGAGCGCCGGCGTTCCACGCAGCTGGAAGCCATCAACACTATCGCCCGCGAAACCACCGGCATGCTGGACCTGAGCCAGTTGCTGGACAAGGTCTGTTCCATGATCCTGTCTTCCTTCCCGGTAGACGAGGTGGCGGTGCTTCTGCGCGAGGAAGAAGGCGACCTGGTGATCCAGGCGCAGCAGGGCCGGTTAACACCGCGCATGCGCATTGGTGGTCGGCTGCCGTCGGGCGCCGGCCTCTGCGGGCGGGCGCTGGCCAGCGGTCGCCCGGTGGTGGAAAACGACGTGAGCAAGGTCGAAGGCTACGTGACCGGATACGACGAGACCCGCTCCGAGCTGTGCCTGCCGCTGATCTCCTTCGGGCAGACTCTGGGCGTGCTGGCGCTGGAGAACGCGACCGAGAACGCCTTCCAGCCCGCCGACGTGCAGGCGCTGGAGTCCATGGCCGACATCTGCGCCGGCGCCATCCAGAACGCGCGCTTTTTCGACCGCGTGAAGCAGATGGCGTACCTCGACGGCCTGACCTCCATCTACAACCGGCGCTACTTCGAGATGCGCGTGGTGGAGGAGATGGAGCGCGCCAGCCGCTACACCGGGCAGATGGCCGTGATCATGGTGGATATCGACCACTTCAAGAAACTGAACGACGAGTTCGGCCACCTGCTGGGCGACGAAGTGCTGCGCCAGATGTCCGCCATCTTCACCCAGCAACTGCGCAAGGCCGACGTGGTGTGCCGCTACGGCGGCGAGGAGTTCGCCATCCTGGTGCCGGAGACCACCGGCGAGAACGCCATGGGCGTGGCCGAGAAGCTGCGCCGCGTGGTCGAGTCCTGGCCCTTCCCCGGCGTGCCGCGACCAGTGACCATCAGCGCCGGCGTGGCCGACTATCCCGAGAACGGCACTACGCGCGACGAACTGGTGCGCGCCGCCGACGAAGCCCTCTACGCCGCCAAGCAGGCCGGCCGCAACCGCGTGATGGCCGCCGTGGGCGTGCGCAAAGGGTAGGCAGCTTCCCCTTCGTAGTTGCTCCTGCGAAGTGCTTGAGTATCCCGCTCGCGGCCGAGGCCTAGCTCAGCGCAGCCGGTTGGCCACGGCCTGCACGCGTTCGTCGGTGCGGAAGCTGTGGATGTAGAGCGGGCCGGGGCGGCCGCGGATGTAGTCGGTGGCCTGGCTGACCTGGCTGCTGGCGTCGCCCGATGACGGAATGGAGAGGTGGGTGAACTGGAAGCCATAGACGGCGGTCCACTGCTGCTCGCGCTGGATCCAGCGTTGATTGTCGGGTTTGCTGCCGTCCATTAGAGAGACGACTTCGCGGATGCCCGCCAACTTCAGGGTCCCGATCTCGTCGTCGGTCGGGTAGGGTCCGAGCACGTACTTCTTGTTGAACTTAAAAAGGGGTCCGCGCTCGAAGGACTCTCGCGCGATAGGCACGGGAGTGAACTGGCCGCTGCCCAGGGCGGCATCCAGGGGCCAGACCCAGCGGCCGGTGCGGTAACCCAGGATGTAGACGCGCTCGGTGGCATTGCGCGCGTACTGGGCCAGGTCGCGGATGGCCAGCGGGTCGGGCGCATGCGTATCGATCGGCTTGGAGGTGATTTTCAGGTTGTAGTCGGCGGCCACCTTGTCGATCTGCTCGATCCAGGGCTGGTTGTCGGGGTCCGCGGGATCGAGCGTAGAGATCACTTCGCGTACGCCGTGGCGCAAGACCGCGGTGAACCATTCCTGGTCGACGGGAAGCGGTCCGAGCACGATGCGTTTCTGCTCATAAGTGAACAGCGTGCCACGCTCCAGTCTGTCCGGCAGCAGTTCGTCGACGGATTCTTGCGCCAGCCCCAGGCCATGCGTGGCCATCTGACGGACCAGGTTGGCGCGATGCTGGCCCAGGTAGCAGTGCACGTAGTAGCGTTTGCTGCCGTCGCCCAGCAGCCGTTGAACCGCTTCGAGCGCCTCCCGGTTCTCCGAGATCCAGGGCAGCATGGGGAAGGAGTACACCGGGATACCGGCCTCCGCGGCGGCCTGCGTTTCGCGGTCCAGGAGCACCTTCTCAAATGGCAGTGCGGGGTGCAGCAGCGTGATGACGCCGTCGTACTGCTGGAACTTGAGGCTCTTCAGGTCCTCCAGGTCCGGGTAAGGTCCGAAGGTGAGGTTGCGGGAGAGCTGCTCGACGCGGGAGCGACGGGCGGCGATGATGCCCATGCCGGTGTCGAGGAACAGGGCGAAGGTGGCACCGGCAGCGACCATCATGAAGAGGAGCAGGCCGAGGGCCGGCCGCCGACGATAGGTCCGGCTGAGCGTAAGGCGGTAGTAGAGCGCGGTGACCGCCAGCGCGATCAAACCCCAGGCCCAGACCAGCAATCCCACCAGCCGGTCGATGCCGGCCTGGCCCCAGCCGCGGGTCTCCAAAGCATGATCCAGGGGCACCAGAGCGAACAGCAGAAAAGCGGCCCCGCCTGCAAACCCGAAGCAGGCGAGAAACAGGAAGGCCATCAGCCATTTGCGCCAGCGGCCGATGGTGGGGCCGCTTGGTCGGGCGCGGGAGGTGGACTCAGTGCCAGGCTGTGCCATGCTTCTCAAGCCGGCGCGAGGGAGGGTCGCCGGTCAAATCAGGCCCTCATGATACTAGAAGTGGCGGCCTGGAGACGCCAATTGAAGCCATGCGCCCCCCGGAGGCAGCAGGAAACCAGTTGCCAAAGTCCCTGGAGACGCGAAACAATGCCGTTCCCCCTTCCCCAGGGAAAGAGCCGACAACATGAGTACGACCCCGAAGACAGCGCCGGACGAACGCAAGTCCGCGACCGTCGCGCTGTTCTCCCTGGACGAGCCCACGGCGGGTGTGTTGCGCGACTGCTTCCGTCAGTTTGGCATCCGCACGGAAGCCGTGGTGGGCGACGCGGTCGAGCGTCTTCATAAGCAGAAGTTCGAGGCTTGCGTGCTGCGGCTGAACGAGGAGGCGGAGGCCATTCTGCAGGCGGCACGGGGCTCGCCTTCGAACCGGCGGATCGTGGTGTACGGCATCAGCCGCGGCCCGGAAGAAGCCATCCGCTACTCCAAGTACGGCGTCAATGCCATGCTGCAGGAGCCGGTGGACCGGCAATCCGCGCTCAAGGTGGTGCGCGCCACGCATCTGCTGGTGATCAACGAGCTGCGCATCTACGTGCGCGTGCCCGTATTCACCGAGCTGGCCATCGAGCGCGCCGGGCGCAAGTTCACCGCCTCCACCCTGGAAGTGAGCGCCGGAGGGATGTCGCTGCGCTGCCCGGAGAAGATGGCGCTGGGGGAAAACGTGGAGGTGGGCTTCACACTGCCGGGCGAAAAGCCGCTGAAGCTGGGAGCCACGGTGGTGTGGCGGCGCGATCCGGACGTCATTGGCCTGCGCTTCGAACCCGGCGATGAACGCCGGATAGCTGTCCGCCAGTGGATCGATACCTATCTGGGTATCGGCTGAAGCGACCTCGCATTTCGGTCACCAGGACTTAAAGCCCGTTTCGCGGTGCGCTGCTGAAGCGGGGCTAAAGCCCGCTCTTCCACGCAAAATGCCGCCGGTGGCGTTACACTCGGAGCGGAATGGCCACCGTCGTCCTGGACCGTGTCCGCAAGGCTTACGACCACTTTGTGGCAGTGGACAGCCTCTCGTTTGCCATCTCGCCGGGGACCATTTTCGGACTTTTGGGCCCGAACGGCGCCGGCAAGACCACCACGCTGCGCATGATCCTGGGCATCCTGGTGCCGGATGCGGGCGAGGTTCGGCTGTTCGGCGAACCCTTCCAGCGCCAGCACCTGCGGCGCATCGGATACCTGCCGGAGGAGCGCGGCCTTTACAAGCGCATGAAGGTGCTCGACCAGCTGCGGTTCCTGGGCGAAATCAAGGGAATGGCGGGCAGCGAAGCGGAACGCCGGGCGCGGCAATGGTGCGAACGGCTGGACATTGCCGACTGGCTGCCACGCAAGGTCGAAGAACTCTCCAAAGGCATGCAGCAGAAGGTGCAGTTCGTGGCGGCGTTGCTCCACGACCCGGAGTTCGTCATCCTGGATGAGCCCTTCGCGGGCATGGATCCCGTGAACACCGCCATGTTGAAGGATGTGCTGGTGGAGCTGAAAAACGCCGGTCGCACCGTGCTGTTTTCCACCCACCGCATGGAGCAGATCGAGCGTCTCTGCGACACCATCTGTCTGTTGCACCGCGGACATGCCGTGCTGCAGGGCGACCTCAAGCGCATCAAGGCAGGCTACGGGCGGAACATGGTGCACGTGAGCTACGAGGGCGCGGCCGCCTTCCTGACCGGCAACGGCATAGTGGAATCCTTCAACGACTACGGCAATTACGCCGAAGTGCGGCTGAAAGCGGGCGCCGACGCACACGAATTCCTGAAGCTGGTAGCGGCCACCTGCCGCGTGAGCCGTTTCGAGCTGGTGGAACCCTCGCTGGAGCAGATCTTCCTGGAGGTTGTGGCCAAGGCCGATGCGTAACGTATGGCTCATCCTGAAGCGGGAGTACCGGGCATGGGTGTTCACCCGCGCCTTCTGGTTCACTACCCTGCTCATGCCCCTGCTGATTTCGGTGCTGCTGGTGATTCCCGCGCGCCTGGCCAGCTACCGCCTGGAGGTGCGGCGCAGCATCGTGGTCGTGGCGTCGCGGGCAGAGTTCGGCGAGATGCTGCGGCAGCAGCTCACCGAAGTCGATGAGAGCAACCCCACGGCGGTGAAGTTCCAGGTGCGCGTCAGCACCCATGCGACGGACGCGGAGCGGGAATCGCTGCGCGCCCAGGTTGCCGCAGGCGCCATCGATGGCTACCTGTGGGCGACCGACGACGCTTTGGCCGAACGCAAAGTGCTCTACAGCTCGCGCGGCGTAGGCGACTTCATGGAGTGGGGCGGCCTGCGTGTCGCCCTGCAGGTGGCCATGATGCGCGAAGAGCTCCGCCGGCATGGCGCTGCCAACGTCAATATGCAGGAACTGCTGCGGCCATTCGATCTGCAGACGGTGCGGGTGGAGCAGGGAACGGAGCGGCGCTGGAGCGGCCGCAGCATGGTGGTCATGACCGTGCTGCTGGTGACCTCGCTCTATGGCGTGGTGCTGATGTACGGCGTCATTCTGATGCGCTCCGTGCTGGAGGAGAAAGCGTCTCGCATCGTCGAAGTGCTTCTTTCTTCCGTTTCTTCCCGCCAGTTGATGGCCGGCAAGATCCTGGGCGTGGGGTTGGTAGGCATGACGCAGATGGGTATCTGGGCGCTGATGGGGGTCGCCGTGCTGATTCCCGCCATGGCCAAGTGGAAGGACATCGGCCTGCAACTTCCTCTCAGCACTCTGCTCTTCTTTCCCGTCTTCTTCGTGCTGGGATACCTGCTGTACGCCGGGCTATGGGCGGTGCTGGCGGCCATCACCAATTCCGAGCAGGAAGCCTACCAGTTGCAGACCCTGGTGATGCTGCCGCTGCTGGTCTCGATCATTCTGGTGTTCTTCGTCATCCGGCGGCCGGACGCGACGGCTTCCATCTGGCTCTCCATGGTGCCTTTCTTCGCGCCGCTGCTGATGTACGTGCGCATCCTGGTGGAGATGCCTCCGGCATGGCAGATCATCCTGTGCCTTGGGTTGCTGACCGGCACCACCTGGGGGCTGCTGGGGTTGTGCGCGCGTATCTACCGCATCGGCATCCTGATGTACGGCAAGCGGCCAACGTTGGCGGAAGTGTGGCGATGGACGAAGTACGCGTGACCGCCGGCGCGGCGCCGCAGGAGAAGCCGCGAACAGAAGTCCGCTTCACGGTGTGGCAGAGGTTCGTGATTTGGCTGGCCACGTGGGCGGGTACGCTCGCCATTCGCGTGATTGCTCCGACGCTGCGCTGGGCGGTTTCCATTGAGGAAGGCGGTCCGGCAGAGGGCAACGTCCGTCCGGCCATCTACGTGTTCTGGCATCGCTGCGTGTTCGTGGCCACCTGGCATTTCCGGGAGCGTGACATCGCCGTGATGACCAGCCAGAGCTTCGACGGCGAGTACATCGCGCGCATCATCGAGAAGTTCGGATACGGCGCGGTGCGCGGATCAAGCTCGCGCGGCGCGGTGCGGGCGCTCCTGGGCATGCACCGCGAGATCGACGAGGGGCGCACCGTGGCCTTCACCATCGACGGTCCGCGCGGCCCGCGCTACGTCGCCAAGCCCGGCCCGGTGCTGCTGGCGCGCAACACGGGCGTACCCGTCATGTGTTTCCACATCGCGCTCGAGGATCCGTGGGTGCTGCCTTCGTGGGACCAGTTCATGATTCCCAAGCCGTTCTCGCGCGCCCTGGTGCGCATTGGGCGGCTCATCCACGTGCCGGAGGACGCTGATTCGCCCGCGCTCGATCGTTATCATGCCGAGATGCAGGCCACGCTCGACCGCATTCGCGCGTTCGCGGAGCAGAACGTCGCGCGCCTGCGTTGACAGCTTTCTCCGCCCGGACTACAGTCTAGGGCGTTGACGGACGCCGTCTGCGTCCGCCTGCTCTTTCTCAATCCGGATTCGCGCGTCCCCGCCGCTGGGCGGGGACTGGGAAGCGGGTGAGAATCCCGCGCTGCCGCGCAACTGTAAGCGAGTGCTGTCGCAGCCGTGCCACTGTGGAGATTCAATCCATGGGAAGGCCGGCTGCAGGAACGGGTGCCGATCCCGGCATCCGGACTCGCAAAGCCAGGAGACCGGCGCGAAGCCGCCACCATCAACCCCTTTCGCGTGCAAAGGAGGATGCGATGCCGCTTCGTGGTTTCCTGCTGGTTCCGATCCTGCTGGGCGCATGGGTGTGCGCTTCAGCCGAGCAACTCACGGTTCGTGTATTCGATCCGCACGGCGCCGCGGTCGGCGGCGCGCGCGTGGCACTGTACAAACAAGAGAGCTCTACTGCCGTAGCCGTACAGGCCACCAGCGCGCAGGGTGCGGCTGTGTTCGCGCAACTCACGGCCGGCGCCTATCGCGTGGAAGTTCTGGCGGCAGCCTTTGCCGCATACGAAGGCGCGGTCGAAATTCCGCGCGATGCCGAGCACAAAGCGCAACTGACGGTGGCCGGGCGCGCGGAGACCGTCGTGGTTACGGCATCGGGAACGCCTTTGCCCGCCGCCGAATCCGGAGCGCCGGTTGCGATACTTGACCGCGCAACGCTCGAAGTGATGCAGCCCACGGCCGAGGGCGAAGCCTTGCGCTTTCTGCCGGGCGCCGTCATCAATACCGCTGGACGGCGCGGCGGCATCGCGTCGCTGTTCGTGCGCGGCGGCGACTCCCGCTACAACAAGGTCCTGGTGGACGGCGTTCCGGTCGCCGAGCCCGGAGGAACGTTCGACTTCGGCGTTGTCCCGCTGCAGGAAGCCGAACGGGTGGAGTTCGTGCGCGGTGCAGTCGGCACCCTCTACGGCTCCGACGCCATGACCAGCGTGGTGGAAGTGTTCTCCGCCGCCGGCCGCACGCGTACCCCGGAGCTGCGCTTCGGCGCTGATGGCGGACATTTCTCCACGGCCCATGGGTATGCGTCGCTGGCGGGCGCGCGCGGCCGTCTGGACTTCAACCTGTTCGCGGACGAATTCCATACGCAGGGCCAGGGAGTGAACGACGAGTACGGCAATTCCTCGCAAGGCGGAAACATCGGCGTGACCCTTTCGCCGCGGGTCTTCTTCCGGCTGCGGGCGCGGCACTCCAACAACCGCTCCGGGGTGCAGGGCGCGTGGGAGTTCAACGGAGCGCCGCTGGCGTCGCCGGACATCGACCAGTTCGCACGGCAAAGGAACTTTCTGGCCTCGGCCGAGCTGGCCATCGCCGCACCGGCGCGCTGGCAGCATCGGCTGCGCGGCTACGAGTACAACCACAAGCGGCTGAACCAGGATGATGTCGCCGACCGCGGCTGCGACGTCGCAGCCTTCGACTTCACCGATTGCTTCTTTTCCTCCTTCACCAACATCAACCGCGCCGGCTTCAGCTACCAGGGCGAGTACGCCCCGCGGGCCTGGCTGCGCACTACCTTCGGCTACGAGTTCGAGGACGAGAACGGCGCGCTGGATTCGGAGTTCCTCACGCTCGACTTCGGAACGTTCACGCCGGCGCTCGGCACCAGTCACACGCGAGGCCTGCGCCGGAACCACGCGCTCTACGCCGAGCAGGTGTTCACGCGCGGGCGCATCGCCGCCGTCTACGGCTTCCGCTATGCGCATAACGAGAGCTTTGGCAACCGGGTGGTGCCGCGCGTCGCGGTCAGCGTGCTGGCGCTTCATGGAGGCCAGGCGCTCTCCGGGACTCGGCTGCGCTTCGCCTACGGGGAAGGCATCAAAGCGCCGCGCTTCGAGGAATCATTCGGCTTCACCGGATCCTTTCCTACGTTGCCCAATCCTGACCTGAAGGCGGAGGAGAACCGGTCGCTGGAGGGCGGCTTCGAGCAGGGTTTTGCGGGGGGCCGCTTCACGCTGGCCGCCACCTACTTTCACAATCTGTTTCGCAACCAGATCAACTTCGTCATTGATCCGGTGACTTTCCAGAGCCAGTACGTGAATGTGAACCGCGCGTTCGCGCACGGCGCGGAAGTCGAAGCGCACGGACGGCTGCGGCGCGACCTGACGCTGGACGCCGCCTATGTCTACACTTCCACCCAGGTGCTGGAAGCTCCGTTCGGGCCGGATCCGGCAGGTTCGCCGCTGCTGCGCCGACCGCGACATTTGGGCTCGCTGCGGCTTACCTACCTGGCGCGACGCTGGGGCGGCAACCTGGGCGGCAGCTTCGTGGGGCGGCGTCCGGATTCGGACTTCTTCGTTGCGCCCACGCCTATCACCCACGCCGCCGGATACGCGCGCGTGGACCTGGGCGGGTGGTACGCGGTACATCCGCGCGTGACGCTCTACGCCAACCTCGAGAACCTGCTCGATCGCCAGTACAACGAAGTCGTAGGCTATCCTGCCCTCGGAGTGAACGTGCGCGCCGGCATGCGGTTCCGGATCGGCGGCGAATAGAAGCAAGACTTTGGCCATCGGATGAACACGGAGGGACACGGAATTGCGAGCAGTGAACTGCGAACTTAGAACCGATCCGTGTTCATCCCGTGTGAATCCGTGGCTACGTCTTCAGCATGTCCACTGTGTCGACGACGCCGACAATGGTCATGTCGATGGGCGCGTTGACGCGGCCGGCGGCGCTCATGGCGGAATAGCCTTCCTGCACCACCAGGACGCGGTCGCCTACCCCGGCATCCACGGCATCGAGTGCCAGGACGGGTTCACCGTGCTCGGTGTCGTCCGGG
>DATIGQ010000207.1 GCA_035454605.1 Terriglobales bacterium | reverse complement strand
AAGGCGCCCGCCCCTACTTCCGCCGCCTGCGCGAGTTGCGCGACACGATCGCCGCCCGTCGTCTCCCCGCCGTCTCCATGGACGAACTCTCCATCGGCATGTCCCATGACTTTGAGGTTGCCATCGAAGAAGGCTCCACCTGTGTCCGCCTCGGCACCGCCATCTTCGGCCCGCGGAGTACGACCTAATGAGGGACTGGAGCTCCTAGCGGGTCACGCCGCGGCCAGTCATCACAACCAGTCCGACCGCCATCAGAGCCAGGAGCACAGACGAGAATATGTAGTAGGGAATGCGAATCTTGGGCCAAAGCCACATCGGCAGCTGGTCAGAGAAGCGATCGCTCAGAGTCTCGCTGAGACGTGGGGGAATCGCAGCTTCCTCCGACTCCGCCTTCCACCGTGATGCGATGAACGTGGCGCGTACATTGGAAAGCAGCAAGGCGGCGAATATTATTCGCACAATCCCTAGGCCGGCGCTGATCGCCTCCAACGCGTAGACAACGAAGACAACTACCGCCGCGTACCTGTTTCGTTCTCGGATACCAATACCACCGATAAAATAGAACACCAGCATCAGCGTCCCTGCAACCCACTGACCCGAAACCAGCGACACCACAAAAGAACCAGCAGCAACAAGCGTTGCCACCCAAAGGCCCTGTGTACCCAGGTAATCTACGTCCGTCCCACTATCCACGGACGGCCAGAATAGAGCCTTGAGGCGGCTCTCGCTTCGCGGCGTCGTTTCCGACAGTCCTAGCGTCACGTGCGAGAATTAGAGCCGATGTCGTTTCGGAAGTCCAGGCACAGGTGTACCGTGCCGCCTATTGTTGGCTCTTGCGACCATAAGCGACGAAATGATTCCGGTCCACAACGCGGGTGACGGCGCCAGGTTTGCCGTCAAGGTGCAGCCTCGCGCCAAGCGCAACGCGATTGTCGGCCAACTCGGAGACGCTCTGAAGATCGCGCTCACCGCCCCGCCCCTCGAGGGGCGCGCCAACCAGGCTCTGGTGGAATTTCTGGCGGAGATTTTGAACGTGCCCCGCTCGTCGATTACCATAGCCGCGGGCCAGAGCAGTCGTCGCAAGGTAGTGGCGATTGCCGGCCTTTCGGCGGAGGAGGCGGGGCGACGATTTGCGCCTTTCCTGACACCCGAGACCTGACACCTGAGACCTGATTCATGGGCTTGTCCCAGCGCCTCGCCGAAATCCGCGCCGGCTTCGACCGCCCCTTCTGGGTGGCCAACGTCACCGAGCTTTTCGAGCGCCTCTCCTACTACGCCGCCTTCGCCTCGCTCGCCCGCTACCTGCATGAGACGCTCGAGTTCCCCACGCAGGAAGCCTCGAACCTCACCGGTCTCTTCGGCGGGCTGGTCTGGTTCCTGGCGGCGTTCGGAGGAGCGGTCACGGACCGCCTCGGTTTCCGCCGTGCCCTTTCCCTTGCCTACCTCATCCTGAGCGTCGCCTACTTCCTGCTGGGCTCGATTGGAGCCCCGTGGCTCGCTCCGGTTCGAGACCTGGTTCCGCTGGGCGCGCTGGTGGCGTTCGTCCTCATGCTCCCCGCGCTGGGCGTCGCCCTGGTCAAGCCCGCCGTGGTCGGCACCACCGCCCACGCCTCGCGCGAGAATGTCCGCTCCCTCGGCTACTCGATTTACTACACGCTGGTGAACATCGGCGGCGCCGCCGGGCCCTACGTTGCCTCCTGGGTGCACCAGCGCATGAGTGTCGAGAACGTCTTCCGCGTCGCCGCTCTCAGCGTCTTCCTGATGTTTTTCGCCGTGCTGCTCCTGTTCAAGGAGCCGGCTCGTTCCGCCGACTCCCGTCCCACCGACCTCCGCCAGACCGCCCGCAACTTTTGGACGGTGTTCTCCAACCCCCGCTTCATGGCTTTTCTTCTGATTTTCTCCGGCTACTGGATCGTCTTCTGGCAGGAGTTCATCATCCTGCCGCTCTACGTCGTCAAATATGTTGACGCTCAAGCCGACACCGAACTCATGCTCACCGCCGGTCCCCTTACGGTGATTTCGCTCACTGTCGTCGTCAACTTCCTCATCCGCAAGCTGCCCTCATTCCACGCCATCACCCTGGGGACGCTCATCTCCGCGCTCGCCTGGGTCATCCTCGCCGTCCACCCCACGGTGACCATGGCCTACGTCACGCTGGTGGTCGTGGCCCTGGGAGAGATCACGCAGGCGCCGCGCTACTACGAATACATCTCGCGCCTGGCGCCGCCCGGGCAGCAGGGCGCTTACCTGGGCTTCGCTTTCCTGCCCATCGGCATCGGCTCGCTGGCGGCGGGCTGGCTGGGCGGCAAGCTCCTCCATCAATTCGGGGAAGTACAGCAGCAGCCGGAGCTGATCTGGTGGGCGGTCACCGGCGTCGGCGTGGCTACCGCTCTGCTCCTCTGGATCTACAACCGCATCGTCCAGCCGGAGAAGACCGCGGCCACCGCGTCCGCCTAGATTTTCCTGCATCCCGCCCCCTGCCTCCCGCCTCCTGTGCCCCGCCTCCTGCGTCCTGTAAAATAGCTGTTTCGCCCATGGACCTAGCCGCTATCCAGTCTGCCCTGCGCGAGCAGCAGTTTGACGCCTGGCTCTTTTACGACCACCACCATCGCGACCCCATTGCCTACCGCGTCCTCGGCCTCCCGGAAAGCCTGATGGTCACCCGCCGCTGGTTCTATCTAATCCCCGCCCAGGGCGAGCCCTCGAAGCTTGTTCACCGCATCGAGGCCGGCCATCTCGACTCCCTGCCCGGCTCCAAGCGTGAATACTCGGCATGGCAGGAACTCTGGGAGAACCTCAAGGCGATGCTCGCGCCCTATCGCGTCATCGCCATGCAGTATTCGCCCAACAACCTGGTCCCCTACATCGGTTTGGTTGATGCCGGCACCATCGAGCTCATCCGCGGCTTCGGCAAGGAAATCGCCAGCTCCGGCAACCTGGTGGCCCGCTTCGAGGCCACCTGGAGCGACGCCCAGATCCAGACCCACTACGCCGCCCGCGACAAAATCGACGCCATCACCGCCGCCGCCTTCCAGGAGATCGGACGCCGCGTCCGCAGCAGCGGCACCCACGAATTCGAGATGCAGCAGTGGATCATGGAAGCCTTCGCCCGCGAAAAGCTGGTGACCGAAGACGCGCCCATCGTGGGCGTGAACGCGCATTCCGGCGACCCGCACTACGAGCCCCGCGCCGACCGCTCCGCTCCCATCCGTGAGGGCGACTTCGTCCTGCTCGACATCTGGGCTCGCCTCGACCAGCCGGATTCGGTCTACTACGACATCACCTGGACCGGCTTCGTGGGCAAGTCCATTCCCGACCGCCACCGGAAGATTTTCGAGATCGTGCGCGGCGCCCGCGATGTCGGCGTCAAGACCGTGCAGGACGCCGTCGCCCAGGGCCGCCGTATCTGCGGCTGGGAAGTGGACCAGGCGACTCGCCAGCACATCGCCGCCGCCGGCTACGGAGCCCAGTTCGTCCACCGTACCGGCCACTCCATCGGCACCTCGGTCCACGCCAACGGCGCCAACATGGACAACCTCGAGACCAAAGACGAGCGCGAGATCATTCCCAACTCCTGCTTCTCCATCGAGCCCGGCATCTACCTGCCCGAGTTCGGCGTGCGCAGCGAAGTGAACGTGCTCGTGCGCCCCGGCCGTGCCGAAGTCACAGGGAAAATCCAGCAGGAGATCGTGCTCATCTGATGGCCGAAGCCACCACTGCAGCCCCGGCGGAGAAAGCCAAGCCTGCGCGCAAGCCTGTCACTCCGTGGGCGGTGGTCGTCACCATCGTCGCCTGGCTGGTTCCCGGCGGCGGCCACTTCCTGCTCCAGCGCTGGATTCGCGGCGCGCTGCTCCTGGTCTCGGTCGCCGTCATGTTCGTTCTCGGGATCCTGATGCAGGGCAAGGTGTACTCGCCCAATACCGGCGACATCCTGGATATGCTGGGCTTCGTGGGCGACCTGGGCGCCGGCCTCTTCTACATCGTCACCCGCATGATGGACTGGGGACGCGGCTCCATCAACCTCGCCACCGCCGACTACGGCACCAAGTACATCGTGGTGGCGGGGCTCCTGAACGTCATCGCCGCCGTCGACGCCTACCACATCGCCATCGGAGAGAAGCAGTGAGCCTCGAACTCTCCCACTTCTCCGCCGCGCTCATCTTCGCCTTCTTTACCTCCATCGTCTTCGGCATCACCCAACGCAACACACCCCGCGAGCAGGTGCGCTACGGCATCGAATGTTTCGTCTTTTTCATGATCGGGCTGACTATTGCAGGCTGGCTGATGTGGCTGTTGCGGCGTTAACAGGTTCGGTTCCCAGCTTCTAGCTCCTGGCTAGGAGCTAGAGGCTAGCAGCTACCCTTCCCACACAAACGCATCGAACACATGCGTCACCGTAAATCCCAGCCGCTTATACAGCCCCACCGCGTTCGCGTTCGCTTCCGTGACCGTGAGGGAAAGCGACGTGCACTTCCGCCGCAGCAAACTGGCATGGCAGGCGGCGATCAGGCGCTCGCCCAGCTTCCGCCCGCGGAACTCCGGCGCCACGCACACCTGCGTCACGTGCCCCACGTCGTGCCGGACTTTCGAGCACAGGATCAGCCCCACCATGAGCTGCGTCGGCCGGTGCACCGCTACGAACGAAGATTCTCCATCGAATGTGCCGCAACCCGGGAAGCGCACGATGTTGTTCAGGAAGCGCAGCGAGCCCGCCACCGTGCGGTACTGGTCGTTGATCTCCGAATCTACGTGACCGCGGTAGGCCGCCGTGATCACGGCCGCGGCGCTTTGAAAGTCCTCCTCGCGCCAGGGGCGGAACTCTATGTCCTGCGTCGCGCCCGTCTCCATCGCCGTCGGCCGCAGCGGCCACACCATGAACAGCCGCGGATGGCGCCGGAAACCCGCCTCGAGGAATGGCCGCGCCACGCGCCCGGTCTTGTGCGGCAGCAATTGCGACTCGATGCGATGGACCCCCGGCGATTCCTCCAGCGTCTCGATCACGTGCGTCAACAGCCGGTGCTCCAGCGGATCACTCCCGTTTCGCTGTGTCTTTCCTCCGCCGCTTACGAACAGGTCGCCGATGATCCCCTTGCTGCCTTCGTACACGAAGAACGAGTAGCCCAGCACCTGCCGCCCCTCCACCGCCACGTAGCCCGGCAGGATGCGCGCGTCCATGTAGCGCAGCACCATCTCCGCCGACCCGCTGTAGTCCCAACCCAGCATCTGGTCCCACAGCTCGACCTCTTCCTCCAGCAGCGGACGCAAGTCTTGCGACCCGAAATGCCGCAGGTCCAGGATCTCCACCGACTTGAGCGCTGCCGTCGCCACGTCGTCAGTCTAGTGCGCCTCACGCCTCGGACCAAGCCCTGGTATCCGCCTGACTACTCCTCACGAGGTGTTCTGTGCCTTCGTTCTGCATTTTTCATTCCCCAGCTTGCATGGATGATGACACCCAATAAAACTCCACTCCTTGCGCCCCGAATTCTCCGATCCGCGAGAGCCTCCGCCCACCGGCCATCTTCGCTGCTTCCTCTCGCTTCCCTTCGCGCACGATCAACAGATGGTCTTCCGACGGAATCTCGTTGCGCTCGTATCGCTTGATTTCCTGGTTGCGATAGAAGCCCAACCCGTACTCCAGGTTGCGGTGGATGCGGAACGCCGCTACCGGCTTGCCTTCCGTGCCCAGCCGCTCCAGTTCTGCTGCTATCGGCCGGCCGGAAAGCGCCCGGTCTATGGGAACCGCTTCCACCCGCACCAGGAAGGCCACGGCCAGGACCACCGGCACCAGCGTCACGAAGCGCAGCATGACCATGCCGTATCGGCGAAGCGTAATCGCGGCCGCTGCGACCACCACCACGCCCACGGCGACCGCGACGCCCAGAGCCCAAGCCTCCAGTTCTTGCCGCGGTCGCTGGAACACGAATGGCACCAGCGGCAGCGCGCCCGCGATTGCTCCCAGCACCAGCGCATGTCCCCACAGCAGCCCTGCGTTCAGCTCTTTGCCTTCATGCTGTCGCCGCCACACCAGGTCGGCTGCCAGCAGCGTCCACGCGGGCAGCGCCGGCAGGATGTATCCCGGCAGCTTCGACTGGGACAGCGAGAAGAACACCACCGGCGCCACCGCCCAGGCCGCCAGGAACAGCGGCAGGGGATCGCGCGTCTCACCGCGCTCCTTCCATGCCAGGCGCGCCCGCTTGATCGCCTGCACTAGCGACGCGAAAGCGATCGCCGTCCACGGCAGCAAGCCGAGGATGAGCACGGGCAGATAGAACCAGAACGGCTGCTTGTGTCGGTACAGGTCGGTGGCAAAGCGCGCCAGGTTGTGCTCCAGGAAGAACTCGCGGAAGAACTGCGGGTTCGCCACTTGCACCGCTACATACCAGGGCATCGCCACCGCCAGGAAGAGCAGGACGCCCGGCAGCCACAGCGTCCGCCACAGCAGCCGAAGATCCCGGCGCAGGCCCGCGTACGCCGCCACGATCAGCGCCGCCAGTCCCGGCGCCACCGGTCCCTTACCCAGCGTGCCCACGGCCAGGAAGAAGTAGAACGCGGCCAACCATAGCTTGCGCCCGGTGGCGTGCCACGCGTACCAGGCCAGCATGCCAATGGTGAACGGCGCGGCCAGTTCCATGTCAGTGGAGGCCGCGCGCGCGAAACCTAAGACGCCGGCTGCCGATGCCGTGATGAGCGCCGCTTCCAGTTGCCCGCCGGGACGGAAGCGCCGCGTGAACAGGTAGATGACAACCGCCATCAGTGCCGCAAAGGTCGCAGAGGGCAGCCGCGCCGACCAATCCGATACCCCGAACAGCGCGAACGCAACCCGCGCTCGCCAGTAGTAGAGAACCGGCTTCTCCAGCCACGCCTCGCCGTGCAGGGTGGGCGTGACCCAGTCGTGGCGCTCTGCCATCTCCCGCGCCACTTGCGCGTACCGCGGCTCATCCGGGCCTAACAGCCCGAAGCTTCCCAGCCCGAAAAAGAACAGGAACGCGCAGAACGCAGCCAGCGTCACGAGTTCCCGCACCGTGCGTCCTGCCATTGCCGTTCGAGTGTAGAGGAGCCTGTTTCCTGTTGTCATCCCTGGCGAAGTCAGGGATGCCTCTTGGCCCTTGGCCCTTGGCCCTTGGCTCTTGGCTTGGGTTTTTGGCTTTTGTCTTGGTTTTGGTTTTTGTTTTGGTTTTTCTGGGAGCTGAGAACCGGGAACTGAGAACTCCACTGGGTACTGGGTACTGGGTACTCGGTACTGGGTACTAGCCACTAGTCACCAGCCACTGCTATCTTTTCGTTGATGCCTGAACAACGTAGCCGCGAGCACCACTTCGAGCGTGTCGCCGACGCCCTGCGTGACGAGATCAGCTCCCTGCTCGAGGGCGAGCTGGCCGATCCGCGCATCGGCCTGGCCACGGTCACCGAAGTGAAGCTCGCGTCCGACGGCCGCTCCGCGCGCATCCTGGTCTCCGTCGAGGGCGACGACGACGAAGCGCAGCAGACCATGGAAGGCCTCGCGGCCGCCAAGGGTTACATCCGTCGCGAAGTCGGCGTGCGCCTCGGCATGGCCCATCCTCCGGAGATGACTTTTCACCTCGACCGCTCTCAGAGGATGCAGGCTCGCATCGACGAACTGCTGCGCCGCGCCGAAAAACGCAAGAAATAGTCTCCTGGACCTGAGACCTACAGATAATCCAGGAAGCTCTCCGTGACTTCCGCTCCCGTGGAGGAAGCGATGTGGTTGGCCTCGCGCTCCACCTTCTGCATCAGGCCCTCGAGGTAATCACGGGAAGAAGAGACGCTGACGATGCCGACTGTGGCGCGCTGCCACAGGTCATTGGACTCCAGCTCGGCCACCGACACGTTGAAGCGCGCCCGCAGCCCGTCCTTCAGGCTGCGCAGCACCTGTCGCTTGTCCTTCAGCGACCGCGCCCCTTCAATGTGGATTTCGACGGTGAGAAAAGCAATCAAGGCAAGTTTCAAGTGTCGAGTTTCAAGTTCAAGAAGGCGACGCCCAGGACTCGAAACGTGAAACTCGAAACTGCCGTTAGGCCAATGCCTCGGCCGCGACCTTCTGCGTCACGAAGCACTCGATGACGTCGCCCTTCTTGATGTCGCTGTAATTGGCGATGGACATGCCGCACTCCAGTCCGTGGCGCACTTCGCTGGCGTCTTCCTTGAAGCGTCGCAGCGACCCGACCTTGCCCTTGAACACCACCACGTTGTCGCGCAGCAGCCGCACTTCGGCGTCGCGCTTGATGATGCCGTCCTGCACGTAGCAACCGGCCACCGTGCCTACCTTGGGGATGCGGAAGGTCTCGCGCACTTCGGCGCGTCCCAGGTAGGTTTCCTTGATGGTCGGCTCGAGCAGCCCGGCCATGGCCTTTTTGATCTCGTCGTGCAGCTCGTAGATGATCGAGTGCAGTCGCAGATCGACGTTTTCCTGCTCCGCCAGTTCCTGCGCCTTGCGTTCCGGCCGCACGTTGAACCCGATGATGATGGCGTTCGACGCCGAGGCCAGCAGCACGTCCGTCTCCGTGATGGCGCCCACGCCCGAGTGCAGGATCTTGATCTTCACCTTGTCGGTCGAGAGCCGGTCCAGGGAATCGGCCAGCACCTCCACCGAGCCCTGCACGTCGCCCTTCAGGATGAGCGGCAATTCCTTGATGCCGGCGGTCTTGATCTGCTCCGCCAGGCCTTCCAGCGTCACCCTGGAGCTCTTGGCCAGCATGGCCTCGCGCGTCTTCTGCTCGCGATACTGGGTGATCAACCGGGCGCGGTCGCGGTCCGCGATCACCACCAGCTGATCGCCGGCCTGGGGCAAGCCTTCGAGGCCGAGCAACTCCACCGGCGTGGCCGGCGGGGCCTCTTCCACCGCGCTGCCGCGGTCGTCGAACATGGCGCGCACCTTGCCGAATATGTTGCCTACGATGAACGTGTCGCTGCGCCGCAGCGTGCCGTTCTGCACCAGCACCGTGGCCACGTTGCCGCGCCCGCGGTCCAGCCTCGCTTCCAGCACCGTGCCCGTAGCCGGGCGGTCGGGGTTGGCTTTCACCTCCTGCAGGTCGGCCACCAGGCACACCATCTCCAGCAGCAGGTTGAGATTGGTCTTCTTCTTGGCGGAAACGTCGACGAACACCGTCTTCCCGCCCCAGTCTTCGGGGAGCAGGCCGCGGTCGGCGAGTTGTTTCTTCACCCGCTCCGGCATGGCTTCCGGCTTGTCGATCTTGTTCACCGCCACGATGATGGGCACATTGGCGGCCTTGGCGTGGTCGATGGCTTCCAGCGTCTGCGGCATCACGCCGTCGTCCGCCGCCACCACCAGCACCACGATGTCGGTGACCTTGGCGCCCCGCGCGCGCATGCGCGTGAAGGCCTCGTGGCCGGGCGTATCCAGGAACACGATCTCGCGCCCGTAGGCGGGCGACTCGGAATCGACGATCTTCACTTTGTACGCGCCGATATGTTGGGTGATGCCGCCGGCTTCGCCGCCCGCCACGTTGGTCTCGCGGATGGAGTCCAGCAGCGACGTCTTGCCGTGGTCCACGTGGCCCATCACCGTCACCACCGGCGGCCGCGGGATCAGCTTGGCGGCATCGTCGGCTTCCGGCGTCGCTTCCGCGAATTCCTGCGCCACTTCCTCCTCGAAGCTGATGGTCTTGGTGTCGGCCCCGAACTGCCGCGACATTTCCGTGGCCAGCTCGGCATCCAGCGTCTGATTGATGGTGGCGAATACCCCGCGCGCCAGCAGGCGCGCGATCAGATCCTTGGCGCGCACATCGAGCTTTTCCGCCAGGTCCTTCACGCTGATGCCTTCCGGAATCACGATGGAGCGCGTGATGGGCAGCGGCTCGGTGGAGATCGGGGTCAGCCGCGGAGGCGGCTTGTAGCCCTTCATGGGCCCTTCTTTAGGGCCACGGCGATACTGTGGGCGCCGCCCCGGCGCACCCGGGCGTCCTGCCGGACGCGAAGGCGGCGGCATTCCCGGAGCTCCGCCCATGGGACGCGCCACGCCGCTCGGCGACGTGCGCGTGGGATGCATCGGACGGCGCTCACCCGGACGCGACGGCGGTCGCATCGGCGCGGCCGGTCGCGGCCGCTGGAAGATGGGCTTGCCCGGCACCGGGCGTCCCGGAGCCGGACGAGGCGTCGACGCGCTCGCACCCGCGCTCGCGCTTGCGGGTGGCGCGGCGGCGGGAGCCTTGTACACCGGGCGCGGACCGGTCTGCGGTGTGATCATCCGCCGAGGTGGAGGCGAAGGCCTCGCACTGGCATGCGCGCCGGTAGCCGCAGGAGCGGCCGGTCTTGCGACAGGCGCAGCCGGTGGCGGGATGGCCGCAGCCGGCGGCGCAGGCGGCGCAGGCGCCGCAGGCTTGGCTGCCGGCGCTGCCGGAGCCACCGCCGGAGGTGCAGCTGCCACCTTGGGCTTTGCGGCTGGAGCCGCGGGTGCAGCGGGTGGTGCTGCCGTCACCGGCTTGGCCGCCGCGGCGGGTGGCGCAGCCGCCTTGGCGGGCGGCGCGGCCTGTCCGGAGATGGCTTTCAGCACATCGCCGGGCTTGGAGATTTTGGAAAGGTCGAACTTGGGCTTGATGTCCGATTCGGCCGGAGCGGGACGTGCCGCCCTGGCGCGCGGGGTTGCCGCTTCCGCCTGGGCGCGGATGGCTTTCCGCACCTTCTCGGCCACGTCCGGATCCACCGAGCTCGAGTGCGTCTTCTTTTCCGTGACGCCGAAGCCCGGGAGCAGGTCCAGGATGGCCTTGCTCTTGACTTCCAGTTCCCTGGCCAGATCGTTGATTCGTACCTTATCCATCCGCCCCGTATTTCTCCGAATTTCCGCTAAGTCTTCATCCGAACCCCCTGGTTCCTGTGCTGCGCATTGGGTTGGACAGCTTACACGGTGCTTCGGTGCTCATTGTTCCGCTGCGCTATGCGCAGCGGGTTTCTGCTTCCCGCTCGCTTGCCTACGACTGTTGTTCTTCTGGCGATTCTTGGGGAGCTTCCTCGACCGCCGCTTCCTCGGCCGGGGCTTCCTCTGCGGAAGCCTCTTCCTGCGCCCCAGCTTCCTCGAGCACTACCTCTTCGGCAGCAGTTTCCGGTCCAGCTTCCTCGACCACTACCTCTTCGGCAGCAGCTTCCGGTCCAGCTTCCTCGACCACGGCCCCTTCGGCCACGGCTTCCGCCCCAGCTTCCTCGGTCGCAGGCACTTCGGCTGGCGCCTCCGCAGCTTCCGGCGCGGCCTCAACCGCTTCCACAGGCGCAGCTTCGGTTGGCTCCGCCTTCGCCGCTTCAGATTCGACCGCTTCAGCCTCTGCTGTCTCTGCCCCTTCAGCGGCAGGAGCGGCCTCGGCGCTTTCCGCCGCCGCCTCGGCAACCGGCTCCGGCGCCACTCCCAGGCTCTGGAAGTAATTATTGACCGCGAGGCTGATTTTTTCCACCGTCTTCGGCCCGATACCCGGAATGGCCTCCAACTGCTCCGGCGTCATGTCTGCCAGGCCCTCCACCGTGGTAATAGCGGCGCCTTTCAGCTTCTCCACCACCCCTTCACTGAGGTCCGGTACCTGCTCCAGCGGCGTGGTGGGCGGGGCCACCAGCGCCTGCATCTGCTGCTCCACTTCCTGGCGCTTTTCTTCTTCGCTCTTGATGTCGATCTTCCAGCCCAGGAGCTTGGCCGCCAGGCGGACGTTCTGCCCTTTCTTGCCGATGGCCAGGGAGAGCTGCGAGTCATCCACGATGACTTCCAGGTGCTTTTCCGCCGCATCCACCACCGAGACGCGGCCCACCTTGGCAGGCTGCAGAGCTTTCTCGGCGAACACCACCGGGTCCTCGTGGTATTCGATGATGTCGATCTTCTCCCCGCGCAGCTCGCGGATGATCGACTGCACGCGCATGCCTTTCATGCCCACGCAGGCGCCCACCGGGTCGACGTCCTTGTCTTTCGACATGACGGCGATCTTGGTGCGCTCTCCGGCTTCGCGCGCGATGGCCCGGATCTGCACCGTGCCATCGTAAATCTCCGGCACTTCGGTCTGGAACAGGTGCTGTACCAGATCCGGCGCCGCCCGCGACACGATCACCTGCGGCCCGCGCGAGGCGCGCTCCAGCCGCGAGATCACCACCTTCACCCGCTCGCCCACCGCGAACGATTCCAGCCGCGACTGCTCCCGCCGCGGCATGCGCGCTTCCGTGCCCAGGTCGAAGATCACGTCCGGGCCCTCCATGCGCTTCACCGTCGCGGTCACGATCTCGCCGATGCGGTTGACGTACTCGTTGTAGATGGTGTCCCGCTCCGCCTCCCGCACTTTCTGGAAGATGATCTGCTTGGCGATCTGCGCCGAGATCCGTCCTAGGCCCTCGGTAGACTTCAGGAACTTCACTTCCCCGCCCACCTCGACGTTGGGATCCACTTCGCGCGCTTCTTCCAGCGTGCACTGGGTGTGCGGGTCCTCGATCTCGTCTTCGTCCACCACCACCTGCTTCACCGCGTACACCGCGATCACGCCGCTTTCCTTGTCCAGCTCGGCGCGCAGGTCTTCCGGCGTCTTGATGCTCTTGCGCGTGGCCGCCACAATGGCGTCTTCCACCGCCGACACCACGATCTGCGGGTCGATGCCCTTCTCCCGGCTCAGCGCGTCAATCTGTTGGTACAACAGGCTCGGCATGTTCTAGCTCTTAGCTCTTAGCTCTTGGCGACTCGCTTTCCGCCTTCCGCTTTCCGTACTCGCGGCTTTTCATTGATTCGATGACTCAATGATTCAAGGATCAAATTTCAGGAACGACTCTCGCCTTCTCCACGTTCCCCAGTTCGATCTCCAGCCTCCGCTCCACCGCGCCCTGCCGCCGGCGCTCCCGCCGCCCGGGCTCGACCTTCAGCGTCAGCCGGCCTTCCCTGAATCCTTCGAGTCTCCCCTCGAAGTGCCGGTTGCCTTCGAGCGGCTCCCGCGTCATCACGTGCACCCGGCTGCCGGTGAAACGCTCGTAATCGAGCGGCCGCACCAGCTTCCGATCCAGCCCCGGCGACGAGACCTCCAGGGTGTAGCTGCCGCCCGGCACCGCATCCTCTACGTCGAGGATGGCGCTCACTTCCCGGCTGACCGTGGCGCAGTCCTCATGCGTCACGCCCGCCGGAGGGCTCGACGGCGTCGGCCCCGGCCGGTCAATCACGATGCGCAGCGTCCGGAACTTGCCTCCGCCGCGCATCTCCACTTCCACCAGCTCCAGACCAGCCGAGCCCGTTACCCGCTCAGCAATCGCCCGTATGTGCTCTATATCCAACGCCATCAGCGGCCTACCTCCGAACTCCCCGCCTGGCAATCGCGCCTTTACCGACTGCTGATGGCTGCTTGCGGACGGATGATTCACCGCAATAAAAAATGGGCTTGCGCCCACTGGTGTGCTTCCGCCACATCAGTCAACTCGATTGCCATTCTACGCCCGCAAATGAGAAAAAACAAATGGGCGTTTCCTGCCGATCTACTCCGCGGGCTTACCCAATAGCTCTGCGAGGACTTGCGGTAATCTTTCTGCGTTCACCACCGGCCCTTGGATGTACACCGCGCGCGGCACTGAGGACTCCCACGCCGCTCCCTGGGGATAAACGGCGACGAGATCCCACAGCACGCCTTCCTCCCAGCAACAATCCGGCCGAGGATGTGCAGCGTCCAGCTTCATGCTCCGACTCAGCTCCCCGGCAATCAGGTGGTGCGGATCCCAGAACTGCTGCACTCGCCCATCCGGCATTCGTGCGAGCACGCTGCTACCGGGCTTCGCCCAGTCGGTCTGCAGAATCGGCTCCCAGACTGCGAAGATGGCTACATCGCCGCTAGGCTGCTGTTGCAGCACGTTTTGGATTGCGGAGGCCCCCCGCAGGCACGTGGATCAGGTGGGAGAAAGCAGAGCAATGATGCGAACCCGGTCGGAAGCCTCATTGAAGCCGCGCTTCAGCGAGGCGACGTTTTCCGTATTCAACTCGAGCATAGGAGGCTGTCCGCTAGGAGCCTGTGAGGGTCCCCAGAGCTGCCAGCCCAGCACCGCAACCAACAGCAGGACGGCTGCCGCCACCAGCCACTTACCCACGGCTCGCTCCACTTGCCCAATCGGCAAGCACTTGGGCGACGACTTGTGGAAACAGCAGAACGACCGCCACGATCGCCGTAGCCAGAAACAGCGGCACGAGGTTGGCCTTGGACGGCTTCAGGCCGCACCGCGCCCCTCCAAAGACCTGCAAGAAACCGAAGATGAGGAACACCCCGGATAGGCCCAACAGCCAGGGCCGAGCTTTGCCAAGAAAGATTGCTGCTCCGGCGGCGCCGGCAGCACCCAGCAAGCCGACTGGCACGCAACATCCCAGCGTCAGCAGAGCGCTCACCAACGCTCCCATGGAGGCCAGAGGCGCCTTCCATTGCGTCTCTTGTGGTACGGGCGGTGATAACTTCTCACTCATCATGGTTATCGAGCGTTCGCCGAGTTGCGCCTGACACGCGCTCGTCGCTCCAGATTCCGCAGCGGCAGGGCGCGAGCCTTGAGAGATCATCCAACCGGCTGTCCCAGACCTGCACGCTTGAGCGTCGCCGCTTCCGGCCCTCTGCCCGCACAGCAGTCCACCAGCTTGCCGTCGATCGCCACAGCCGGCACCGAGCGCACGCCCAAGGAACGCGCTCGTGCTGCCACCTGTTTGTCCTGCATATCCAGCACGCTGACCTCGCACGACGGGCAGGCCACGCGATTCACCATGTGGATGGTTTCTTCACACGCCGCACAACCGGCACTGAAGATTTCTATCTTTCGCTTTGCACTCATGATTCCTCCAACTTCAGATTTGCTCAGGAACGGCACATGCCGGACACCCCCGGCGCGGCCATCCATTCCATGCGCAGGCGGCAACCAGCAACGCGGCTCCCGCCCACCAAATGGGCTGCGATTCCAGCTTGAACTTCCCTAACAGGATTACGGCGGATGCCATCACACCTAGCACCAGAGGTCCGTAGCCTCGTCTTTCCTTGGCCCGCCACCACAGAGCCCCAAGTGCCAGAAGCAGAAAACCCGTCGTGATGACCAGCAAATAGCTGTTCTGCAGGAGGAAGCCGAGTCCAAGTGAACTCACCACCGCTGCATACGCCGGCCAGCACGCCGGACAAGCCAGCTTGGGTAGCAGCGCTACCCCGGCTCCCGGCAACACGACGGCGCCGCTTCCCCAGCCGATGTTCTTCCGCACCGGTTCCGTCACCGCCCGCAGCTTCACCGCTATCTGCTCCGCCGAAGGAGCACGCAGTGTTCCTGAATCTTCCCCATACAGGCGGCAGCAGCCCTCGCCCGCAACCTCTTCCATGGGCGCTACGTCTTTGCCGTCTACCAGCACCGTCGGAGAACCGAACTGCCGCACGTAGCTCGGGCTTTCTGCCGCCGAACGTTCCCACTCCTCCCACCGCGGAGAAGCTCCCGCCCGCTCGAAAGCCCGCAGCAGCTCGGCACGCGCTTCACCGATGTTGGGACAATCCCGGTCGTAGATCAGCTCGACTCGCGCCATCACTTCCTCTTCCTCTCCACCGCCTCCAGTGCATCCAGCAGAGGACACTGGCTGGTCGGGCCCCGGCCCCTGCATTCCGCCGCCAGTTTCTCCAGAGCCCCTTTCATGTGGCGCAATTCGCGCAGCTTCGTATCGATGTCGGCCAGCTTCGCCTCCGCCTGCGCCTTCACCTCGGCACAGCTTCGCCCTGGGTCCACCCGCAGCCGCAGCAGCTCGGCAATCTCCCGCAGCGAGAACCCCAGCTCCTTACCCCGCTGGATGAACCGGATGCGCCGGGCCGCGTCGCCCGGGTACTCGCGATATCCGGAAGGCCGCCTCGGTGGTCTTGGCATCAGGCCCTTCCGCTCATAGAAACGCACCGTCTCCACGTTCACGCCCGCCGCACGCGCCAGTTGCCCGATCATCATGCCTTTTCTCTTCCTGTTCATTCTGCGCCCCGTACCATACTACGGAGTCAAGAGCAGAATGAGCCTCGCTTGCCGCTTATAGATTATTGCTTATTGATACGTATATATTTTTGTTCTTGACATCTACGCTATTCTTGCTATATTCGCTTTATGTTCGCCTTAAATAGTTCTGACCCACTACCAACTCGCAACGCTAACTCCTTTACCCACGAGACTTTACCATTAAGTCCTTTGATTCCCGAGACTCGTCGAGATCTCGCTCCGCAACTCTTTGATTACACTAGACACTACCCGGGGGAGGGGGTATGACTGCCCAACAACAATCCGCTCTTGAACTCGCCCACGAAGCTCTGCGCTGCCAGCACGTCCGCTTGAACGGACTGCGCTGCGGCTCGCCCGCCGTCCGCGGCCGCCGTCTCTGCTACTACCATCAGCAGGCTCGCCGCTCCAAGCGCCCCAACTACGACCTGCCCATCCCCGAGGACGCCACCAGCATCCAGCTCGGCCTCTTGCAGGTCATCCGCGCCTTGCAGGACAAGGCGCACGACACCAAGACCTGCGCCCTGCTCATCTATGCCCTGCAGACCGCCAGCGCCAACCTCAAGCAGCTCGCCCGCGAGCAGCAGGAAGCCGTCTACATGAACGGCCCCAGCTTCGCCGAAATCCTGCTGCAACGCCTCGACGAGTACGCCGAACAGGATCGCGCCGCCGCCCCGGCCGAGCGAAAGGCGCCGGACTCAGTTGGGCATGGTGAGCGTCCCTTGCCCGCCACTGGCTGACGAAGCACTCCGCTCTCCGAGAACTGAGAACTAGCGGAATGCTGACTGCTTACGGCTGAGTGCTAGAATACGGAATGGCTATCCCACCGAGTGTGAGTACGCACCAATGATTCACTTCCCTGTCCCCGAGGCCCTCACCTTCGACGACGTGTTGCTCTTGCCGGCGCGCTCTGAAGTAGTCCCGGCCAAGGCCGATACGCGCACCCGGCTCACCCGCAACGTCACCCTGAACATCCCGCTGATCAGCGCCGCCATGGACACGGTGACGGATTCGCGCCTGGCCATCGCGCTGGCCCAACAGGGCGGCATGGGAGTGATCCACCGCAATTCCTCCATCGAAGAGCAGGCCGGCGAAGTGGACAAGGTGAAGCGCTCGGAGAGCGGCATGATCGTGGATCCCATCACCATCCCGCCCGACGCCAGGATCTCCGAGGCCCTGGAGCTGATGCGCCGCTACAAGATCTCCGGCGTGCCGGTCACCAAGAACAAGAAGCTGGTGGGCATCCTTACCAATCGCGACCTCCGTTTCGAGACCCGCACCGATATCCCGGTCAGCAAGGTGATGACCAAGGAAAAGCTCATCACCGTGCCCGTGGGCACTACACTCGAGGAAGCCGAGAACATCCTGCACGAGCACCGCGTCGAAAAGCTGCTGGTGGTAGACAAGAATGAAGTGCTCAAAGGCCTGATCACCGTCAAGGACATCCAGAAGAAGCTCAAGTATCCCAACTCTTCGAAGGACGCGCAGGGCCGCCTGCGCGTGGGCGGTGCGGTGGGCGCCACCGGCGACTTCCTGGAGCGCGCCCAGGAACTGGTGAAGGTGAAAGTCGACGTGCTGGTGGTGGATTCGGCGCACGGCCACTCTTCGCGCGTGATGGATGCCGTGAAGACGCTGAAGTCGAAGCTGCCGGACGTGGACGTCATCGCCGGCAACGTGGGCACCTTCGACGGGGCCTGCGAGCTGGCCAAGTGCGGCGCCGACGCCTTGAAGATCGGCATCGGGCCGGGCTCCATCTGCACCACGCGCATCGTCACCGGCGCGGGAGTGCCGCAGATCACCGCCATAGCCGAATGCTGGCGGGCGGTGAAGGACGCCGATATCCCGCTGATCGCCGATGGCGGGGTGAAATTCTCCGGCGACATCACCAAGGCGCTGGCGGCCGGCGCCAGCGTGGTGATGATCGGGTCGCTGTTCGCCGGCACCGACGAGAGTCCCGGCGAAACCATTCTCTACCAGGGCCGTTCGTTCAAGTCGTACCGCGGCATGGGATCGTTAGCCGCCATGGGCGCGGGCTCAGCAGAACGCTATGCCCAACCCAGCGAGGGTGACGCCTCGCCGGCCTTCGAGATCGAAGAAGGCGATGGCAACCGCCTGGCCAAGTATGTTCCCGAAGGCATCGAGGGCCGGGTGCCCTACAAGGGCCCGTTGGCCGCCATGGTCCATCAACTGGTGGGCGGATTGCGCTCCGGCATGGGCTACTGCGGCTGCGCGAGCATCGCCGAGCTGCAGCAGACGGCGCGCTTCGTGCGCATCTCCGGAGCCGGACTGCGGGAAAGCCACGTGCACGACGTCATCATCACCAAAGAGGCGCCCAACTATCGCCTCGAGTAAGCCCCAGGTCAGCGTACCGTCCGCCGCCGGCCCCGCCGGGACGAAACGGTCCTTTTTTCACATCGCCGCACGCCACTGGCTGCCGCCCCTCATCTGGACGGCGCTCATCCTGTGGGCCTCCGGCGATCAACTCGGCACCGAAACCACCTCACCCTGGGTGCAGTGGCTGCTCACCACGCTGTTCGGGACGGTCAGCGCCGCCAAGGTGGACCTGATCCACAGGGCGCTGCGCAAGCTCGGTCATGTAGTCGCCTACGCGCTGCTGAGCTGGCTGGCGCTGCGCGCGGCGCGCGCCACCGCGCACGAGCACAGCGGAAACCCGGCGCGCTGGAAGTGGCGCTGGGCCGCATTGGCGCTCGGCCTGGTGTTGTTCACTTCTTCGTCCGATGAACTGCTGCAGAGCTACAGCAAGGAGCGGACCGGGACGTATCGCGACGTGGCACTGGATTGCTTCGGCGCCATCCTGGCGCAGGGAGTGCTGCTGGTTGCGGCCAGGCGGAAAAGATAGTTTCGCGTTTCACGTTTCCCGTTTCCCGATCACCAGCATGGTTGCCGCGACCACGGCGAGTGCAGCGGAAAGATAGAAGGGCAGCGCAGCGCCGAAGCGGTCCCAGAGGAAACCGGTGATCAGGCTGGCCAGCAGCGTGGCGATGCTGGTGGCGAAATAGAAGATGCCGAAGGCGCGGCCACGCGCCTCCGGCGCGATGGTCTCCGCCACCAGGGCACGCAACACCGGGCTGGTGAGCGCGTAGTAGAGCCCGTAGCCGCCCATCATGACCCAGAGCAGGCGGCGCGAGGGCGCGGCGGCGAAGACGACGTAGACTACAGCGAACACGAGGTAGCCGCCTGCGGCCAGCGCGCGCCGCGAGACGCGGTCACTCAGATGGCCCGCGGGCCAGGAAGCGGCCGTGTACACCACGTTGAAGACCAGTCCCAGCAAGGGCGCGTAAACCGGCGCGATGCCCACCTGCTGCGCGCGCAGGATGAGAAACATGTCGCTGGAATTACCGAGTGAGAACAGCGTGATCGCAGCCAGCATCCAGTAGAAGCTAGAGGGCAACGCTGCAGGATTCGCGGGCGATTCGGCGCCGGGTGAAGGCACCGCGGCAGCAGAAGAGGCGCGAGCGGCGCCGGTTTCGCGCGCGCCCAACGCCACCACCGCAATGCTCAACAGCCCCGGAATGGCAGCGGCCCAGAACACGGCCCGAAGGCCGTAGCGGGAAAGGATGAAGAGGGCGAGCAAAGGCCCGGCAATGGCTCCGGCAGAATCCATGGCCTGCAGCAGGCCGAAGCTTGCGCCCAGGCGCTCCCGCGGGACCGATTCGGCCAGCATGACGTCGCGCGGCGCGCCGCGCACGCCCTTGGCCGTGCGGTCGGCGAAACGAACCACGAACACGTGCCACCAGGCGGTGGCGACCGCAAGCAACGGCTTGGCTACGTTGGCCACGGCATATCCGGCCACTACCAACGGCTTGCGCCGCGGGAGACGATCGGTGAGATAGCCGGAAAAAAGCTTGGAGAACGAGGCTACGCTCTCGGCAATGCCTTCGATGATGCCCAGTTGCGCGGGTCCCGCACCCAGCGTGGAAAGGAACGCCGGCAGCACCCAGTACGACATTTCGGTGGCGGTGTCGTTAAGGAACGAGGTGGCGCCAAAGACGCGGACGTTGCGCCCCGCGCGCGGGTCGGCAGGCATGAGGGAGTTGTACCACGCGGCAAAAACAAAAGCGCACCCGAGATCGGGTGCGCGGGTGATGAAACCTGGTGAAGGGTGGAACTATTCTTATTCTTTTTCTTTTTCGTCGCCGCCTTTTTCGGCGGCCTGCTGAGCTTCGGCTTCTTCCATGGCCTTCTTGGTGGCTTCGGCGCGCTTGGCACGGGCCTCGGCGCGCTTCTCGCGCTTCTGCTGCTGCAGCTTCTCGCTGCCCAGAAGCTCGATGAAGCACTTCTCGCCACCGTCTCCCTGCCGCCAGCCGGAACGGATGATGCGCAGGTAGCCTCCGGAGCGATCGCCGAAACGGGGAGCGATGTCGAACAGTTTGCGGACGGACTCCGAGGTCATGAGCCAGGCCGCGGCGCGGCGGCGCGCAGCCAGATCGCCCCGCTTGCCGAGGGTGATCATACGCTCGACGTGCGGGCGCATGGCCTTGGCCTTGGGCACCGTGGTCTCGATGCGCTCCTCGACGATGAGCGAGGTCACCAGGTTGCGCAGCAAAGCGCGGCGGTGACTGGTGTTGCGGCCGAGCTTCCAGCCTCCTCTACGATGACGCATGGTCTTCCCTTTCTAATGGCGATTGGCTTCGCCGCTGACGACGGCGTTGCCCTGCTCGTCGATCTTCATGCCCAGACCCAGGCCCATGGTGCCCAGGATCTCCTTGATCTCGTTGAGCGACTTGCGGCCAAAGTTCTTGGTCTTGAGCATCTCGGCTTCGGTCTTCTGCACCAGCTCGCCGATGGTCTGGATGTTGGCGTTCTTGAGGCAGTTGTAGCTGCGCACGGAGAGCTCCAGTTCCTCGACCGAGCGGTTAAGGTTCTCGTTGCGGATGACGGGCCGGTGGTCATCGGCGGCGGTCTCCGCTTCGATCTCCTCCTCGAAGTTGATGAAGATGCTCATGTGGTCCTTGAGCAGCTTGGCGGAGAGGCCGATGGCATCGGCGGGCGAAACCGAGCCGTTGGTCCAGACCTCGAGGGTGAGCTTGTCGTAATCGGTGATCTGGCCGAGGCGCGCGGCATCCACCGTGTAGTTGCACTTGCGCACGGGTGAGTGGACGGAGTCGATGGGGATGAATCCCAGTCCCAGGTCCTCGTCGAAATTCTTGTCGGCGGAGACGTAACCGCGGCCGCGCTTGAGGCGCATTTCCATGTCCAGGCGCCCGCCCTCGCTCACGGTGGCGATGTAGACGGTCTTGTCCAAGACCTCGACGTCGCCATCGGCCTCGATCATGCCGCTGGTGACGACGCCGGGCTTTTCGGCGCGCAGGTAGATGGCCTTGGGGCCGTCGCCGCTGAGCTTGAACGGCACCTGCTTGATGTTGAGGATGATGTCGGTGGCATCCTCGACGACGCCGGGGATGGACTGGAACTCGTGCAACACGCCCTCGATCTTGACAGCGGTCACGGCCGCGCCCTCGATAGAAGAGAGCAGCACGCGCCGCAGGGCGTTGCCGATGGTGGTGCCGAAGCCACGCTCGAACGGCTGGGCAGTGAAGCGTCCATAGCGGTCGGTCAGGGTCTCAACATCGGCCGCAAGGCGCTTGGGTTTCTGAAAACCTTTCCAAAGCATTCGTTGTATCTCCTCTCAAACTTGCAACAACTCAAGATCCTTCGTTCACGATGACCGCGGCGGACATCCGCGCGGCTCTTGCCTCGCCACGCTCACGCCCGCCACAACGCGTTACTTCGAATACAGCTCGACGATGAGCTGCTCGTTGACGGGCAGGTTGATGTCTTCGCGCTTGGGCAGAGCCAGCACGCGTCCCTTGAGCGCGGCGCGGTCCAGCTCCAGCCACGCGGTAGCGGGCTGGTGGCTGGTGAACTCGACGGCCTGCGCGATCACGGGCATCTGGCGGCTGGCCTCCCGCACCTCCACCTGGTCGCCCACGGCGACCTGGAAGGAGGGAATGTTGACCTTGCGCCCGTTGACGGCGATGTGGCCGTGACGCACCAACTGGCGCGCCTGACGCCGGGACTGGGCAAAGCCCAGGCGGAAGACCACGTTGTCGAGACGGCGCTCGAGCTGCTGGAGCAGCATTTCGCCGGTGACGCCGGGCTTGCGCGCCGCCTTTTCGAAGTAGTTGCGGAACTGCTTCTCCAGAGTGAAGTAGATGCGCTTGGTCTTCTGCTTCTCGCGGAGTTGCAGACCGTAGCCGACGATCTTTGCGCGGCGGTCCTTGCCGTGCTGGCCGGGGGCGAAGTTGCGCTTTTCCACGGGGCACTTTTCGGAAAAACACTTCGCGCCCTTGAGGAAAAGCTTCATGCCTTCGCGGCGACAGAGACGGCAGACCGCGCCTGTGTAACGTGCCAAGTCAGTTTCTCCTTCCTTATTTCAGGTGCCGATCAGTTTACGGAGCCTGGCGCTCTTTCTTCCTGATCCGAACTCAGCAACCAGTGGTCAGTGACCAGTGGCCAGTGAAAAGCAACAGCGAACTCAAACCCTTCGGCGCTTGGGCGGACGGCAGCCGTTGTGGGGAATGGGAGTGACGTCGCGAATACTACGCACTTCCAGCCCGGCGGCGGCCAGGGCGCGGACGGCGCTTTCACGTCCGGAACCCGGCCCGCTGACGCGCACATCGACGGTGCGCAAACCATGCTCGCGGCTGGCGTTGGCGGCGTTCATGGCCGCCTGCTGGGCGGCAAAGGGAGTGCCCTTGCGCGAGCCGCGGAAACCCATGGAGCCGGAGCTCTTCCAGGAGATGACGCGGCCATCGGGATCGGTGATGGTCACGATGGTGTTGTTGAAGGTCGCCTGGATGTGGACCAGCCCGTAGGGCACGTTCTTGCGCTCCTTCTTCTTGAACTGCTTGCGCTTGCCCTTCTTTTCCTTTTCCGGGGCCGCCGGGGCAGCGCCACCGGCAGGTGCAGCAGGTGTCTTGGCCATGGTTATGTCTTCGCCGTCGCTTTCTTTTTCGCGGCCACAGTGGCGCGGCGCGGACCCTTGCGGGTGCGCGCATTGGTGTGGGTGCGCTGTCCGCGCACGGGAAGGCCCTTGCGGTGACGCGATCCGCGATAGGAGCCGATTTCGATGAGGCGCTTGATGTGCATGGCGATGTCCTTGCGCAGGTCGCCCTCGACCCCTCCCTCGCTCTCAATGACCTGGCGGATGCGGTTGACCTCATCCTCCTGAAGATCCTGGACCTTCTTCATGGCGTCCACGCGGGCCGCGTCCAGGATGCGGCGCGAGCGCGAATTTCCGATGCCATAGATGTAGGTCAGCGCAATGTCCACGTGCTTGTTGCGCGGTAAATCGACGCCAGCAATGCGTGCCATAGAGTAGCTACCTCAGTCCTCAGTTCTCAAACAGGGCATTATCCCTGTCGCTGCTTGTGCTTGGAGTTGACGCAGATCACCCGCACCACACCACGGCGGCGAACGATCTTGCACTTCACGCAAATCTTTTTGACAGCGGCTCGAACTTTCATGATCTCAATCTCAGTTTCCGGTTCTCAGTTCTCAGTTCAAGGATCCAGTTGCCGGTGACTACTTATAGCGATACACGATGCGACCGCGCGTGAGGTCGTACGGGGAAAGCTCGACCGCGACCTTGTCGCCGGGAAGGATGCGGATGAAGTTCTTACGCATCTTGCCGGAGACGTGGGCCAATACCTGATGCTTGTTCTCCAGCTCCACGCGGA
Organism: Terriglobales bacterium; assembly: GCA_035454605.1. Lineage (NCBI taxonomy): Bacteria > Pseudomonadati > Acidobacteriota > Terriglobia > Terriglobales > Terriglobales bacterium. The sequence goes on along the minus strand of DATIGQ010000207.1, from coordinate 13,040 downwards.
ACAGGGCGTTGGGCAAGGATTCCAGCACCGTGGCCATGACCTCAATCGCGTCTTCTTTTCCCATTCGCTCCTACTGCGTCAGAATCATGGGGCCGTTCCTGGTAACGGCAACGCAGTGCTCGAAGTGAGCGCTGTAGCTGCCGTCCTTGGTCACGGCGGTCCAGTTATCGTCCAGCACGCGTGTATCGGGCCGGCCGGCGGTGACCATGGGCTCGATGGCGAGCACCATGCCCTCCTCCAGGCGAGCGCCGTAGCCGCGCGAACCGTAGTTGGGCACCTGCGGCTCCTCGTGCATGTGGGTGCCGATGCCGTGGCCGACGAACTCGCGTACGACGCTAAAACCATTGGCTTCCACCAGTTCCTGCACCGCGGCGCCGACATCGCCCACGGTATTACCCACGCGCATCTGCTCGATGGCGCGATAGAGCGACGCTTCCGTAACCTCGAGCAGCTTCTTCAGCTCCGGCTGCAGGCTGTTACCCACGGGCACGGTGACGGCAGCGTCGCTGTAATAGCCGTCGAGCACCACACCGCAGTCGATGGAAGCGATGTCGCCTGCCTTGAGTACCCGCTTCTCCGAAGGGATGCCGTGGATGATCTCGTCGTTCACCGAGGTGCACAGCACGCAGGGATAATCGTGATAGCCCTTGAAGGCCGGTTTGGCCCCCAGCTCCTTGATCCGCTTCTCGGCAAGGCGCTCCAGATCCATGGTGGTGATGCCGGGCCGGACCATGGCGCTGACTTCATCGAGCACCTGACGGAGGACACGACCGCTCTGCCGCATCTTCTCCAGCTCAGTCGGCGATTTACGCACGATCGGCATGCTCCAACACTCCCAGAGTCTCTCCGGTAACCTTGTCCGCCGCCTGATCGCCGTTGACCTCGCGCAGGCGTCCCTTGCCGCGGTAATAATCGGTCAAGGGCAAGGTCTGCTTCTCGTAGGCCTTGAGGCGTTCCCGAATCACTTCTTCGCGGTCGTCCTTGCGGATGACCAGCTTGGAACCGTCCACATCGCAGATGTCTGCAACACGCGGGGGCTGAAAGTAAATGTTATAGATGTGCCCGCTGGAGGAACAGGTGCGACGGCCCGTAAGCCGTTGCATCAATTGATTATATCCCACGGCGACGTTGATCACAATGGGCGGGCGGCGGCTGGGCCGGGAGGCGGGGAAGAAATCCCCGGTGAGCAGCTTGTCGAGCCACTCGGCCTGGCCGACGGTGCGGGGAAAACCGTCGAGGATGAAGCCGCGGTCGCAGTCGGGCTGCTTGAGGCGCTCGGCCACCATGTTGCAAACCAGCTCATCGGGGACGAGGCCGCCACCATCCATGATGGATTTAGCCTGCTTGCCCAGGTCGGTGCCGCGGGCAACGTTGTCGCGCAGCAGGTCGCCGGTGGAGAGCTGGGGAATGGCGTAGTTCTCGGCGATGATCTTGGCCTGCGTACCCTTGCCGGCGCCCGGGGCGCCCAGCAGGATGACAGGGCCGATGGGCCGGGTCTTGGTATCGCTCATCTTGGCTGCCTCCGCGTGCATGCCTACCACGCCCTGCGGCCGCGGATGCGACCGCTGCGCGGCGTGAAACCGTCATAATGCCGCATGATGAGGTGCGATTCGATCTGGTTCACCGTATCCATGGCCACGCCCACGACGATGAGCAGCGAGGTCCCACCGAAGTAGAAATTCAGACCCAGTCCGTTCAGCACCCAGTTGGGCAGACGCTCGAAAAACGCGCCCCAGGCGCCAGGCAGATGGTGCAGGTGAATACCGGTGATCAGGAACTCCGGGATGAGCGAAATGATGATGAGATAAATGGCCCCCACCAGAGTGAGGCGGGTGAGGATGTCGTTGATGTGGTTCTCGGTCCAGCGGCCGGGGCGGATGCCGGGTACGAAGCCGCCGTACTTGCGCATGTTGTCGGCGACCTCGCGGGGATTGAACACGATGGAAATATAGAAGTAGGCAAAGAAGATGATGCCGGCGGCGTAGAGCACGTTGTAGAGCGGCTCGCCCCAGTTCAACGCGTTCAGGACCGGAGCGATGTACGGGTTGTCCTTGAAGGCGAGGCCGATGGTCTGCGGGAAGGTGATGATGGAGGAAGCGAAGATGACGGGCATGACGCCACCGGCGTTGACGCGCAGCGGCAGGTGGGTGGACTGGCCGCCCATGACCTTGCGTCCGATGACTCGCTTGGCATATTGCACGGGGATGCGCCGCTCACTGCGCTCGACGAAGACGATGAACGCCATGACGGCCACCATGATGACCAGCAAGATGACCATGGCGGGGACGGTGAACCCACCCCAGGCCTGAGTGCTGGCCTTCTGCAGGAGGTCGGCCACGGCCGCGGGCAAGCCGACCACGATGCCGGCGAAAATAAGCAGCGACATGCCGTTGCCGATACCGCGCTCCGTGATCTGCTCACCCAACCACATGATGAAAGCGGTGCCGGTGGTAAGGGTCAGCACAGTCAAGAGGACAAAGGCAGGGCCGGGATTGATGACCAGTTGCTCGCCGCGCTCGAGCGAGAGCGCGATGCCGAGCGACTGCGCCGCTCCCAGGATTACGGTGAGGTAGCGAGTCCATTGGGTAATCTTCCGCCGCCCGAGCTCGCCTTCCTTCTGCAAGCGGGCCAGCGGCTCATACACCACGGTCAGCAACTGCAGAATGATGGAGGCCGTGATGTAGGGCATGATGCCCAGAGCGAACACCGTAAGCCGACGCAGGTTGCCGCCACTGAACAGGTCGAGGTAGCCGAAGATCGTTCCCTCTTTGCCCTCGAAGAATTGCTGAAGCGCGGCGGAGTCAATGCCGGGCGTAGGGATGTGCGCGCCCAGGCGATAGACGGCCAGCAGCGCCAGAGTGAAAAGCACACGGCGGCGCAGGTCCGGGATGCGGAAGATGTTGGCTAACTTCTCAAACAAGCTGCTAGCTCCCAGCTTCTAGCTCTCGCTAAAAGCTTCCTTACATCGGCGGCTAAAACCGCGTCCTACTACCGCCCATTCGGCACGGCTGAAGCCGAGCCATGATACGAACCATCAGCCTCGCCGCCGGTTAGCTGGCGGCGATCAATTCCGTCTTGCCGCCAGCCTTCGTGATTTTTTCGGCGGCGGATTTGGAGAACTTGTGGGCACGGACGGTGAGCGCCGTTTTGAGTTCGCCGTCGCCCAGGATCTTGATGGGCAACGCGCGGCGGACCAGGCCGGCCTTCTGCAAGGTCTCCGGTGTAATGGTGGTCTCGCCGAGCGCCGCCAGGCGCTCCAGGTTCACCACCGCATACTCGGTGCGAAAGATGTTAGTGAAGCCGCGCTTGGGCAAGCGGCGCTTGAGGGGGTTCTGGCCGCCCTCAAAACCGCGCGCGCGGCTGTAGCCGGTGCGGGAGAGTTGTCCCTTGTGCCCGCGGCCGGAAGTCTTGCCGGTTCCCGAGCCCATGCCGCGGCCCACCCGCTTGGGATTGCGGGTGGCGCCCTTGGGTCTGCGAAGTGTCGAGAGATTCATGGTTGCGTTTCCTTTAGCGCGCGGCTCCATCGACGATCTGGACCAGGTGCGGCACCGCGGCCACCATGCCGCGGATGGCAGCCGTGTCCTCGCGCTCGACCACCTGGTTCAAGCGGGTGAAACCGAGCCCGCGGATGACGGCCTTGTGCTTCTTGGGCGCCTGGATGGCGGAACGCACCCACTTCAGGCGCAATGTGCCGGATTTCTTGTGAGCCTTGGCAGTCATGCTCAGAGCTCCTCCACGGCCTTGCCGCGCAAGCTGGCGACAGCGGCGCGATCGCGCAACTGGCGCAGGGCGTCGAAAGTGGCCTTGACGACGTTGTGCGGGTTGGCGGTGCCGATGGACTTGGTGAGCACGTTCTGCACCCCGGCGGAGGTCATGACCGCGCGCACCGCGCCGCCGGCAATGACGCCCGTGCCTTCCGGCGCCGGCTTGAGCAGCACCATGCCGCTGCCGAAGCGTCCCAGCACCGCATGGGGAATGGTGCTTTGGGTGAGGTGCACCTTGACCAGATTCTTCTTGGCGGCCTCGATGCCCTTGCGGATGGCCTGCGGCACTTCCCGGGCCTTGCCCGAGCCGTAGCCCACGACCGCGGCGGAGGGATCGCCCACCACCACCAGGGCCGCGAAGGACAGGTTCTTGCCGCCCTTGACGACCTTGGTGACGCGGTTGATGGAAACCACCTGGTCCTTCAACTGGAACTGCCCTGCGTCGATTCTCTTTTTGGCTACCGGCATCCGCTCTCTCAAAATTGGGCTAGAACTGCAATCCTGCTTCCCGGGCAGCATCGGCCAAGGCTCTGATGCGTCCGTGGTAGAGGTAACCACCGCGGTCGAACACAACCTTGGACACTCCCTTTTCCTTGGCACGCGCGGCCAAGCGCTTTCCGACATCCTTGGCCGAAGCGACGTTACCGCCCGTGGGCCGCGCACCCTTCCCGGCCTTGGCGCCCTTCGCGCCCTCGGAAGGCTCGAGCGAGTTGGCGGCAACGAGCGTGACGCCGTCGAGGTCGTTGATGAGCTGGGCGTAGATGTGGTTCAGCGAGCGGTAGACGTTCAGACGCGGCCGCTCGGCCGTACCCATCAGCTTGCGGCGGATCCGCTGGTGGATACGCTGCCGCACAGCGTTCTTGGAAGGTTTGGCAATCATTTCGCACCCGTCTTTCCGACCTTCTTCTTCAGGCGCTCGCCGAAGTAGCGGACACCCTTGTTCTTGTAGGGATCCGGCGGGCGCAGAGCGCGCATGTCGGCGGCCACCTGGCCCACCTTCTGGCGATCGATACCGCTGACGGTCAGGCGCGTCTGCTTGGCGTCAATGGTGACGCTGACGCCCGAGGGCAGCGGGAACTCGATGGGATGCGAGAATCCCAAACTGAAAACCACGGTGTGCTTGCCCTTGAGCTCGGCGCGATAGCCGATGCCCACGATCTCCAGCTCCTTGGTCCAACCCTGGGTGACGCCACTGACAGCGTTCTGCACCAGCGCGCGGGCCAACCCGTGCACGGCGGCGTGTTGGTCGCTCTCGCGCACCGCCTGCAGGAATCCGTCCTTCTTTTCGACGCGGATGCCGGCGGGCAGGGCGGTCTCCACCGTGCCCTTGGGCCCCTGGACGGCAACCACGTTGCCCTTGACCTGGATGTTCACCCCGGAGGGGATGGCGATCGGCTTTTTTCCAATTCTCGACATGACGGTCTCTCGCTTCGCGACGCGGTTACCAGACCTCGCACAGGACTTCACCGCCCACGCCTTCACGGCGGGCGCGGCGGCCGGTCATCACGCCCTTGGGCGTGGTGAGGATGTTGATGCCCATGCCGCCCAGCACGCGGGGAATCTCATTGCGTCCCACGTAGACGCGGCAGCCGGGGCGCGAGATGCGCGCCAGGTGGGAGATGACGCTCTCACTGTCCGGACCGTACTTCAAGTGCAGGCGCAGCAGACGGCGTCCGCCTTCCTCCACCAGCTTGAAGTTGGCGATGTAGCCCTCCTCCTTGAGGATGCGGCAGATCTCCTGCTTCAGCTTGGAAGCGGGCACATCGAGCTTGGAGTGGCGGGCGCCGACGGCATTGCGAATGCGCGCCAGCAAATCCGCGACCGGGTCGGTGACACTCATCGTTATCCTTACCTCACTAAGGCCGCCCCTCCACAAGCCGGAAGGCGGCGTTCAAATTCGCGTTACTTCGTACCCCTACTTCGTACGTCGGCGCCGGCCCCAGCCGGCACGGCTTCTACCAGGACGACTTGGAAACGCCCGGGATCTCCCCCTGCAGCGCCAACCTGCGGAAGCAAAGCCGGCAAATGCCGAACTTGCGCAGGAAAGCGCGCGGGCGGCCGCACAGACTGCAGCGGTTGTGCTGACGGGTGGAGAACTTGGGCTTCTTTTTCGCCTTGGCGACATGTGATGTTCGGGCCATGATTTCCTGTCAATTTCCTCTGAATGGCATGCCCAGATGCTTGAGCAGGGCACGGGCCTCGGCGTCATTCCGCGCCGTGGTGACGATGGTTACGTTCATACCCTTGAGCTTGTCGACCTTGGCGTAGTCAATCTCCGGGAAAATCAGCTGCTCGCGCAAACCCAGGGTGTAGTTGCCGCGGCCGTCGAAAGAGCGCGTGGAGAGGCCGCGAAAGTCGCGCACGCGCGGCAGGGCAATGTTCACCAGCCGGTCGAAGAACTCGTACATGCGGTCGCCACGCAGGGTCACCATCACCCCGATGGGCATGCCGGCGCGCACCTTGAAGGCGGCAATCGACTTCTTGGCGCGGGTGATGACCGGCTTCTGGCCGGCGATCTGGGTGAGCTCGTGCACGGCCGGGTCCAGCACCTTGACGTTCTGGGTGGCTTCGCCCACGCCCAGGTTGACAACGATCTTCTCGAGGCGCGGCACGGCCATGGGGTTCTTGAAGCTGAACTCCTTCATCAGGGCCGGAGCCACTTCGGATTTGAACTTCTCTCGTAATCTGGCTGGCATAGGTTCCGCTCTCAGCTATCCGCTTTCCGCTCTCCGTTACTTATCCAATGTGGTGCCGCACTTGCGGCAGACGCGCACCCTGCGGTCGCCGCGGTGGTCATGCCCGATGCGCACCGGCCCGCAACTGGGGCAGACGAGCATGACGTTGGAGATCGAGATGCGGCTCTCCTGCTCGGCCACGCCGCCCTTGATGTTGCGCTGCGGGTTGGGGCGAACGTTCTTCTTCACCATGGCAACGTGCTCGACCAGCACCTTGCGGTCGCCGGGGAAGACGCGGAGCACGCGCCCCTCCTTGCCCTTGTCGCGCCCGGTGATGACCCGCACCGTGTCGTTGCGCCGAATGTCTACGCGTACGTGCATGGAAGCTTCTAGCTCCTAGTTTCTAGCTCACAGCCCCCAGCTCTTGGCTTTTGGCTGTTAGCTAAACCTTGTTTCACTTTCTCGTCTCTCGTTCGAGCCCTCAAAGCACTTCGGGAGCGAGGGACACAATCTTCAAGAACTTTTTTTCACGCAGCTCGCGGGCGACCGGTCCGAAGACGCGGGTGCCGACGGGCTCGCCGGCCTCGTTGATGAGCACGGCGGCGTTCTGGTCGAAGCGGATGTAGGTCCCATCGCGACGGCGATGCTCCTTGCGGGTGCGGACCACGACCGCCCTGACCACCTTTCCCTTCTTGACCTGGCTATCGGGCGAGGCCTCCTTGACGCTGGCCGTGATCACGTCGCCCAGACCGGCCGAGAGCCCGGTGTGCCCGCCGAGCGGCAGGATCATCTGCAGCTTGCGGGCGCCGGAGTTATCGGCCACCTCGAGCATGGATCGCATCATGACTGCCATGGTGTCATCTCCCGTAGGGCCGCCGATCAGGAAGCCTGGGCCTCCTCGACACGCTCGGGCACCAAGGCCGAGCGACGCACAATCTCCTTGAGCCGCCAACGCTTCAGACGCGAGAGCGGGCGGGTCTCCTCGATGCGCACAATATCGCCGACACGGGCCTGCCCTTTCTCGTCGTGGGCGTAAAACCGGCGCGACCGCTTCAAGACGCGACGGTAGAGCGGGTGCGCCTTCTGACTGGTCACTTCGACCACGATGGTCTTCTGCATCTTGGTGGAGACCACTTCCCCGACGCGAACCTTGCGCGACTTCACGTGCTTGGATGCTTCCTGGGTCATGGACTACTTTTTCTCCGTTCCGACCGATTCGAGACCCAAATCACGGGCGCGCTGGATGGTCTTGACCCGCGCCAGGTTGCGCCGCAGCTCCTGAATCTTCTTGAGGCTCTCGGTCTGGCCCATCTTCATCTGGAACTTCAGGCGGAAGAGCTGGTCCTGGAGCTCGCGCTGGTGGTGCGTGAGCTCGGCCGGGGAGAGGTTACGGAACTTCTCCGCCCGGCGGTTCTCATGGCGCAGGACGGCAGTGGACTGCCCGACCTCGCTCTTGCGCTGCGCTGCTCGCTTCGCTGCCATGGCTCTCCTCCGACTCAGTGCGCTCCCGCGCGGGAAACCATCCGGGTACGGAGCGGGAGCTTGTGCGCGGCCAGGCGCAAAGCTTCCGCCGCTTCCGTCGCGGTGACGCCTTCCATCTCGAACAGGATCTTGCCCGGCCGCACCACCGCAACCCAGTGGTCGGGCGCGCCCTTGCCCTTGCCCATGCGGGTTTCCGCCGGCTTCTTGGTCACGGGCTTATCCGGGAACAGGCGCAACCACACCTTGCCACCCCGCTTGACGAAGCGGGTCATGGCCACGCGACTGGCTTCGATCTGGCGGTCGGTGATCCAACCGGGTTCGAGCACCTTCAAGCCGTAATCGCCGAAGGCGAGCTCGGAACCGCGCCAGGCCTTGCCGCGCATGCGGCCGCGCTGCTGCTTGCGGTACTTGACTTTCTTGGGCATCAGCATGGTCGCCGTTCTCCTAGAACCCCGCCGCCTGCGGCTGGCGCTTCTTCTGGCCGAGGATCTCGCCCTTGTAGATCCAGCACTTCACGCCAATCACGCCGTAAGTGGTCTTGGCCTCGGTGAAGCCGTAATCGATGTCGGCACGGAGGGTGTGCAAAGGCAGGCGGCCCTGCAGGTACCACTCCGAGCGGGCAATCTCATTGCCGTTCAGACGACCGCCGACACGCACCTTGATGCCCTTGCAGCCGAACCGCAACGCGGAGTCCACGGCCTTGCGCATGGCGCGGCGGAAGCCGACGCGCTTTTCCAGTTGCAGCGCAATGTTCTCGGACACGAGCTGGGCGTCGAGCTCCGGCTTGTGGACTTCCTGAATGTCGATATAGATCTCGCGCGAGGTACGCTTTTGCAGCTCCTGCTTGAGCTTGTCGATCTCCGCGCCCTTGCGGCCGATGATGATGCCCGGCCGGGCGGTGCGGATGATGATGCGCAGCTTGTTGCCGGGACGCTCAATCTCGATGGAGCTGACGCCGGCGCCACGGAGTTTCTCCTTGAGCTCGGCCTTCAGCTTGACGTCCTCGTACAACAGCTTGTCGTAGTCGCGCACCACGAACCAGCGTGATTTCCACGGCTTGTTGTAGCCGAGGCGGAATCCGTATGGATGAACCTTCTGTCCCATCTGCTTACCTCTTCCCTTTCGATTTCTTCCCGGCGACCGCTTTAGGAGCGGTGGCTTCCCTGGCGGGGGCGTTTCCCCGGCCACGCTCGGCGAGCGCGATCTCGATATGCGCCATGCGCCGCTGGTAGCGGAAAGCACGACCCATGGGGGCCGGCCGGATGCGCTTCATGCGCGGGCCTTCGTTGGCCACGGCGCGCTTGACGTACAGCCGGTCCAGGTCGACGTCCAGTCCCTTTTCCTGGCTGAGGTAGCTGGCGTTCTGGATGGCCGAGTGCAACACCTTGCTGACGTCCGGCACGCAACCCTTGCGGGTGAAGGCCAGAGTGTTGAGCGCGTCCTCCACCTGGCGTCCCTGGATCAGGTCGAGGACCAGGCGCGCCTTCTGGGGCGAGACGCGAACGAATTTTGCCTCAGCACGAAATTCCATGGTTCTTCTCCTACGCCTTGGGCGCCGCCGGGGCCGCCGGAGGAGCCGCACCGCCGGCCGGAGCCGAGGGCACGATGGCGCCCGGACCGCCGGGCACGCCAGCCGGCTTGGCCACGGTTTCCGTGGCGGCCCTCATGGAGTGCGCCTTGAAGATGCGGGTGTGGCTGAACTCACCCAGCTTGTGCCCCACCATGTTCTCGGTGACGTACACCGGGATGAACTTCTTGCCGTTGTGGACGGCCAGGGTGTGGCCCACCATCTCCGGCACCACGGTGGAGCGTCGCGACCAGGTGCGCAGCACTTTCTTCTCGTTGCGCTGGTTCATGGCCTCGACACGGGCCAGGAGCCGCTGCTCGACGTAAGGTCCTTTTTTAGTAGAACGCGCCATAAGTTAAGTTCTCAGTTCCCAGTTCTCCGTTACTTGGTTCGGCGCTGGACGATGAAGCGGTCCGTGCGCTTGTTGTTCCGCGTCTTGTAGCCGCGCGTGGGCTGGCCCCAGGGGGTGACCGGGTGGCGACCGCCACTGGTTTTGCCCTCGCCGCCGCCGTGCGGATGGTCCACCGGGTTCATGACCACGCCGCGGTTGGTGGGCCGGATGCCCATCCAGCGGCGGCGACCGGCCTTGCCGATGGCAATGTTCTCGTGGTCCAGGTTGCCGACCTGGCCGATGGTGGCCATGCAGTCCACCAGCACCTTGCGGGTTTCGCCGGATGGCAGCTTGATCAGGGCGTAGTCGCCTTCCTTGGCGACCAACTGCGCGGCACCGCCGGCGGAGCGCACCATCTGCCCACCCTTGCCAGGGCGGAGTTCAATGTTGTGGATGGTGGTGCCGGGCGGAATGTTGCGCAGCGGCAGGGCGTTGCCCACCAGGATGTCCGCCTCAGGACCGCTCACGACTTTCTGGCCGACCTCCAGGCCCATGGGCTGGAGGATGTAGCGCTTCTCGCCGTCGGCATACTCGAGCAGGGCGATGCGAGCGGAACGATTGGGATCGTACTCGACGGAGGCGACACGAGCGGGAACACCGGCCTTGTCGCGTTTGAAGTCGATGAGGCGGAGCTTGCGCTTGTGTCCGCCGCCACGGTGCCAGATGGTGACGTCGCCCGCGTTGCGGCGTCCGCCGGTCTTCTTCAGCGGGGCCGTCAAAGGCTTGTACGGACGATCGGTGGTCAAGTCGTCGTTGGCGAGCGTGGTTTGCACGCGTCGCGTCGCGGTGACCGGTCTGTAAGTTTTAATCGCCATAAATCAAGTTTCGCTTTCTGCTCTCCACTACATGTTCTGCGCGTACTCGGGCATCTTCTCGCCCGACTTCAGGCGGACAAAAGCCTTCTTGTAGTCGGGGCGGTAGCCGGCGAACCGTCCGCGGCGGCGCTCCTTGCCGGGGAAGTTCGCGGTACGCACGGAAGCCACCTTGACCTTGAAGATGGCTTCGACCGCTTCCTTGACTTCGGTCTTGGTGGCCTTCGAGGCGACCTCGAAGACCAGCGTGGCCTGGGTCTCTTTCACGCCCAATCCTTTTTCGGTGATGACCGGGCGACGGATAATCTGGTAAGCCGACTTCATCAGGCCACCTCCGGAGCGCGGCGACGCGAGGCGGTGCGCTTGAGCGACTGCTGCAGCTTCTCCAGCGCGGGCCGGGCGAAGATGGCGCGGTCATAGCGCAGCAGGTGATAGGGATGCACCTGGTGGCCGCGCACCATCTCGACACCTTCCAGGTTGCGCGCGCTGAGCTCGAGGTTCCGATTCTCCGCGGCGCCATCCACGATCAATGCGGTCTTTTCGACCTGCAGGGCGTCGAGCGCCTTGCGGAACTCCTTGGTCTTGGGCTGCTGGAGTTCGAAGCTTTCGACCACGGTCAGCTTGCCGTCTTCCAGCTTGGCGGCCAGGGCGGAGCGCAACGCGCCCTGCAGCTTCTTGCGCGGGAAGGTGAAGTCATAGGAGCGGGGCTGCGGCCCGTGGACGGTGCCGCCGTGCCGCCAGATGGGAGAGCGGATGGAGCCCATGCGGGCGCGCCCGGTTCCCTTTTGCCGCCACAACTTCTTGCCCGAGCCAGCCACTTCGCCACGGCCCTTGGTCTTGTGAGTGCCGGAGCGCTGCGCGGCGCGGAAGTGGCGCACGGCCTCCCACAGCAAGGCGGCGTTGACGCGGCCGAAGACCTCGTCGGCCAGCTCCATGCTGCCCACTTTCTTGCCGTTCAGATCGAGTACGTCGATTTTCGCCATAACGATTCCGATTAACGCTTCTTGCCTGCGGCCGCCTTCTTGGCCGCTTTCAGCGGATCCACCGAGGCGCTCTCAATGAAACCGCGGTGTTCACGCGGCGGCTTCAGAGCCTTGGTGATGACCACGTAGCCGTTCCTGGGACCGGGCACGGCGCCTTCGACGACGAGCAGGTTCTCTTCCAGGTCGACGCCCAGGACGCGCAGGTTGCGCACCGTAACGTGCTGGTTGCCCATGTGTCCCGACATGCGCTGTCCCGGGAAGACGCGCGACGGGAACGAGGAGGCGCCGATGGAGCCCTGCACCTGGAACATGTGCCCGTGCGACCGGGGGCCGCCGCCGAAATTATGCCGGCGCACGACGCCCGCGAATCCGCGTCCCTTGCTGGTGCCGATGATGTCCACGTACTTCTCGTCCTGGAAGATGTCCACCAGGACACGGTCGCCGGCCTTGACCTTGTCGCCTTCTCCGGCGGTCTCCACCGGCACTTCCCGCAGGAAGCGCATGGGAGGCAGGCTGTGCTTGGCCAGGTGTCCGCGCTCGGGTTGCGAGAGCCGGCTCTCCTTGACGAATTCGACCAAGCCGATCTGCGCGGCGTCATAGCCGTCGCGCGCCGCCGTCTTGCGCTGGGTGACGATGCAGGGACCGGCCTGCAGCACGGTGACCGGGTGAACGTCGCCCTGGTCATCGAAGAGCTGCGTCATGCCGACTTTTTTGCCCAAAATTCCGTTAATCATGTTCCCTGTTTTCCCTCATCATGCCCACCGATTCGATGGGCACTGTAGGCTCTGCACTCGGCTGCTACTTATGCTCTTTTCCAAACGCCTTGATCTCCACATCGACGCCGGCGGGCAAGTCGAGCTTCATCAGCGCGTCCACGGTCTGCTGCGTGGGCTCGAGGATATCGAGCAGGCGCTTATGGGTACGGATCTCGAACTGCTCGCGCGACTTCTTGTCCACGTGCGGCGAACGCAGCACGCAATACTTGTTGCGCACCGTGGGCAAGGGAATGGGGCCCGCGATCTGTGCGCCGGTACGGCGCGCGGTGTCGACGATCTCGCTGGTCGACTGGTCCAGCACGCGGTAGTCATACGCCTTCAGTCGGATGCGAATTCTCTCTTTTCCAATCACTGTGTTTCCTCAAAGATCATGCGGCAAGCCGCCCCAAGGGCTGGACTACCGCGGTCGATGCTGCAATCACTTCACGATCTCGGTGAGGGTGCCGGCACCCACGGTGCGGCCGCCCTCGCGGATAGCGAACCGCAGCCCCTTCTCCATCGCCACCGGCGTGATCAGCTCCACTTCCAGGTTCACGTTGTCCCCCGGCATCACCATCTCCGTGCCCCCGGGCAGCTCCGCCACCCCGGTC
>DATIGQ010000206.1 GCA_035454605.1 Terriglobales bacterium | reverse complement strand
AAATCCGCGGTTGAAACGGAGGGCCCGCCGCGGACTGTACACGCGGCGGAAAATCGATGTCAATAGCGGGCCAGAAGCTAGCAGCTAGTAGCTAGCAGCTAGAAGCGAGTAGAATTTCGCCGTCATGGGGTATGTGCGCATCTCGGCCATTTCCTTCCTCAACACGGCGCCGCTGATGTGGGACTTCGAGCACGGCCCGCCGCGTCCCGGGTTCGAGGTGCGCTATACCGTGCCCGCGCAGTGCGCCGAGCAGTTGCGCACCGGCGCGGCCGACGTGGGCATCATCCCGGTCATCGCCTACGAGACCATCCCCGACCTGGCCATCATTCCCGGCGTGTCGATTTCCTCGCGGCGCTCCGTGCGCTCCATCCTGCTGGTGGCCAGAAAGCCCATCGAAGAGGTAGAGACCGTCGCGGCGGATACTTCGTCGCGCACGTCGGTCGCCCTCGCCCGGGTGCTGTTCGCGAAGTGGTGGGGCGGGCAGCGGCATTTCCTGGCCATGGAGCCCGACCTCGACGCCATGCTGGGCACCTGCGATGCCGCCCTGCTCATCGGCGATCCCGCGCTCACCGTGGACCGCTCCCGCTACCTCACCTATGACCTTGCCGAAGAATGGAACCGCTTCACCGGCAAGCCCGCCGTCTTCGCCTTCTGGGCGGTGCGCTCGGAAGCGGCACGGCCGGAGCTGGCGCGCGTCTTCCAGCAGTCACGCGACCACGGCCTGGAGCCGGAAAACGTCCGCGCGCTGGCCCGCCAGTGGGCGCCGCGTGTCGGCATCGCCGAAAGGGAAGTGGTCTCCTATCTGACGGAAAACATCGACTACGCCTTCGACGCCGAGCATCGCGAAGGCCTGGAACTGTTCTATCGCCACGCCGTGGACTGCGGCGTGATCGCGGCTATACGGCCGCTGGTGTTCCTGGGGCAGAGCGTGGCGGCGGGGTAGCAGACCCCGGTTGTCAGTTCTCGGTTCTCAGTTGGCTGAAACTGGGAGCTCTTGAACTAGAAAACTGAACCCTACTCCCCTCCGCCCCGTCTCTTCCTTATCTCGATACTCAGCCGCTTGAGCTTCTGGTTGAGGGTCGAGAGCGGGATGCGGAAGCGTTCGGCGGCGTCGGTCTGCTGGACTACTGGGTTGGTGCGGCCACATCCACCGGCGCGCTAAGCGTGCCGAAGAAGCCGGTGGTGACGTCGCGCACCCCCAGCCGAAGTTCGTAGCGCCCAGACGGGAGTTCCATTTCCAGGCGGAAGGGCAGGCCCTGTTGCTCCAGCGCGTGCAGGTCGGAGCTGAGGACAGGTGCGGTGAGTTCAAGGGCCAGCCGTGCCGCCACGTCGCCTTTCTGATTGATTGCGACTGCGTGGAATTCAGCCCGGTATGCCTTTCCACCGTTGGCAAGGGGTCGCGCCGAGAGGGTGTTGAGGTCCACACGGAACTCGATCGGCAGCGTGACTGGCTCGCCCGAGCCTGCTGGCGCGATTCGGGCATCAAAGACGATCTGGGTGGCAGGCATGGCGGTCGCTTCGAGTGTCCAGGCCATGTCGGCCTGCACCGCCTTGGAGCGCGTCTCCCACTTTTCCGGGTCGAAGGCGAAGTAACCTTGTCGGTGGCGTATAGTGAGTCCGGGACGCTTCAACCTAACGCGTAATTCGCGAAATCTCCCGTCCCAATTCTTGTTCTCCGCGTAATAGCCGACCACGTAATAGGTCGAGCCTTCCCGAATGCTCGTGGCCACGGCATTGTCGATATCGTTTCGATTCTTGAACATTCGTCCGCCAGTGAAGCTAGCCATTACTTCCATGCTTTGCTGGGTGTCCAGTATCTGCCTGCTCGCACGTTCGATGTCTTCTTTGAACTGCACGCGCGGGCGATCCGCATTGATTGCAGTGATTCCTACTACCAGCCCGCGGGCATCTACGGGATATACGGCGACCCGGGCGTCGGTCAGCATGGCCGTCGTTACTCTGGTCTCGCTGACGTAGGAACCTCTCGTTTCAATTGACTGCAGGGGGAATCCCGCAGACACCCAGACAAGGTTCTTCCGTCCTGGAATGCCGGCCATGGAGCGGCCGATGGCCCGCAGCGCGGCAAGCGTTCCTGCCACGCGCACGTCGCGAGCTGCAATCACTTGGTTCATGTAAAACTCGTTCATTTGCCGGTAAAAGCGCAAAAAACGCTGTTCTCGTGGCTCCGGCGCGCGCACCCGGTCTAGGTCCTCCATCGACAGTTCCCGCGACGCTTGCGGCCGGAAGGTCTCAACCGCAGCCCGCAATTGCGCTGGGTCATCGGTGAAGTCCTGCAGCAACGTCAGCGAGCTTCCAAGCGCGTATACGGCCACCGGCTGATCCGGCCTCAGTTGCGTGCCTAGGTATTTCAGCAGTTGCAGCCTCGCGTAGGCCTGATCCTGCATGCGCGTATTGCGAGCATCGAGAAGCAGGATGACCAGCGGCTCGGCCGTACTGCGGTACTCGGGTCGGTTGGTGTACACGTTCGGAGGCAACGCGGGCGGGACTGCGCTCCGTGCCTCCTCGGGTGTGTGCAAGGTAGCAAACGCCAGCTTCACCGGCTTGCCGTTCTCGTAGACCGCGAAGTCTTCCGCCTTGAGGTCGCGCACCGGGCGGCCGTTCCGGTCGGTCACCACCGCATCCACCAGCACCAGGCCGGTGGTCACGCGTACCGTCGGTTGGGGAGTGTTATCGGCAGGAACCTGGGCTAGCGCGCTGGCGGTCAGCCACCACGCCAGGCCCCAAAGGACGACCAACCTTGCTTTGCGGCGCGACATCCGCAGTCCTCCACGCTTGTGCAGAACCGGGGGCCCTTGGTGCGAGAAACGAGAAACCAGAAACGAGAAACCCGAACCTACTCCGCTCCGCCGCGTCTCTTCCGAATCTCGATACTCAGCCGCTTGATCTTCTGGTTGAGGGTCGAGAGCGGGATGCGGAAGCGTTCGGCGGCGTCGGTCTGGTTCCAGGAGGTTTTTTCCAGCATGTCGGTGATGATGCGGCGCTCGCAGTCCTCGATGATGTCGAACAGCGAGGCGTCGGGGTTCGAGGCCAGCAGGCTCACCGGCGTGCCCCGGCCGACGATGAGGTCGGGCAGAAGGTCAATGCCGATCACCGGGCCGGTCGAGAGCACGACGGCGCGCTCGATGACGTTCTCCAGTTCGCGCACGTTGCCCGGCCACTGGTAATCCATCAGAGGACGCAGTGCTTCGGCCGAGACCTGGCGCACCGGTTTGTCGTTCTCCGCGGAGTACTTCTTGAGGAAATGCTCGACCAGCAGCGGGATGTCCTCGCGGCGAGCGCGCAGCGGCGGCAGGTCGATGGTGATGACGTTCAGCCGGTAGTAGAGGTCCTCGCGGAACCGGCCTTCGGCCACCATCTGCTTCAGGTCCACGTTGGTGGCGGCGATGACGCGCACGTCCACCTGGATTTCCTGCACGCCGCCCAGGTGCATGAACTTGCGGTCCTGGAGCACGCGCAGGATCTTGGACTGCGTCTCCAGGCTCATGGTGCCGATCTCGTCCAGGAAGATGGTGCCACGGTCGGCCACCTCGAACAGGCCCTTTTTCGAGGCGATGGCGCTGGTAAACGCGCCCTTGACGTGCCCGAAGAGCGTCGATTCCAAAAGGTCGGGCGGCATGGAGCCGGTGTTCACCGGAACGAACGGGCGGTCGCGGCGCGGCGAGTTGGCGTGGATTGCCTTGGCGATCAGCTCCTTGCCGGTGCCGCTTTCGCCCTGCAGCAGCACGGTCGAGCGGCTGGGCGCGACCTGCGCCACCAGGTCGAAGATCTTGAGCATGGCGTCGCCCTTGCCCACGATGTTCTCGAAGTTGTAGCGCTGCTTGAGGGCGCGCTTGAGCTGGACCACTTCTTCTTCGGCGCGGCGGCGGGCGATCGCGGTGCGGATGTCGGCCAGCAGCTTCTCGTTGTCCCAGGGCTTCTGCACGAAGTTGGAAGCGCCGCCCTGCATGGCGGAGACGGCGTTCTCCACCGTGCCGTAGGCGGTGATCATGATGACCGGCACCAGCGGGTCGCGCTCGCGTATCTCGCGCAACACTTCCAGGCCGTTGCGGTCGGGCAGAGCCAGGTCGAGCAGGATGAGGTCGAAGGGCCGCTCGCCCAGCGCCGCGAGGCCCGCTTCCCCGGTTCCCGCCGCGCGTACCTGGTAGTTCTCCAGGTCGAGCAGGGTCTCGAGCGACTCCCGGATGGCGGCCTCGTCGTCAATGATGAGGATGGCAGCGGGCGCAGTCTCTTCACGGTTGTACGGCGGACGGGTGATGACCGCGCTCTCAGACACGGACAGCCTTCCTTACCAGCGGGAATTCCAGGTGGAACGCGGTGCCCTCGCCCGGCCGGCTCTCCACGCGGATCTTCCCCGCATGCTCCTGAATGATGCCGTAAGTCACGGAGAGGCCGAGGCCGGTGCCGCGGGGCTGGGCGCCGGCGGCGCCGTTCTTGGTGGTGAAGAACGGGTCGTAGATGCGGGTGATGTGCTCCTGGGCGATGCCCATGCCGGTGTCGCGCACGCTGACCCGCGCGGCGTCGCCGTTCGAAGTGGAGACGGAGAGCGTGCCGCCTTCGGGCATGGCGTCGCGCGCGTTCAGGAACAGGTTGAGGAACACCTGCTGCAGCTTGCCGAAATTGCCGTAGATGGGCACCAGCGCGTCGGTGAGCTGCATGTCCACCTGCACGCGGGACTGCCTGAGCTGGTGCTCGAGCAGCGTGAGCGTGTCACGCACCACCTTGTTGAGGTCCACGTCGGTGAACTCGGTGGCGCTGGTGCGGGAGAAGTTCAGCAGGCTGTTGACAATCTCCGAGGCGCGGAAGGTCTGGCGCGTGATCTTCTCCAGCAGCTCCGTCTGCCGGGGGTCGCGCTGCACCTGCTTGGCCAGCATCTGGGCGTAGGAGGAGATGACGGCCAGCGGGGTATTGACCTCGTGGGCCACGCCCGCCGCCAGCAGGCCGATGGACGACATCTTGTCGGCCTGGGAGAGCTGCGCTTCCAGGTCCACGCGCTCGGTGATGTCGTCCAGGATGATCAGCCGGCCGATGGGCTCGAAGGTGCGCGAGACCAGTGGCGCGATGGCGATGTTGGTGATGCGCATCTCGCCTGCCGGCGACGCCATGCGGAACTTGTACAGGTTGCGGATGCCGGGGGTCTGGCGGCCGCGGTAGAACTCCTCGGCGAATTCGGCGGGCATCACTTCGCCCAATGGGCGGTTGAGGGCCTGGGCCCGCGGGGTGGCGAACATCAC
>DATIGQ010000205.1 GCA_035454605.1 Terriglobales bacterium | reverse complement strand
GCGTATCGCGAATTCCTGCGCACCGACGCCATGAGCGCGGGCGTTTACGCGCTACCCGCCGGGGCTGAGGACAAGCAGAAGCCACACAGCGAAGACGAGATCTACTACGTGCTGAGCGGCCGCGCCAAGTTCTTCTTCGATGGCGATGGCACGCCCCGGCATCTGGACGTTCAGCCCGGATCGGTGATTTTCGTGGGCGCCAACGGCGACCATCGCTTCCATGACATCACCGAAGACCTGGTCCTGCTGGTGTTCTTCGGCCCTCCGGAAGGAACTCGGGCGAAACAAGGGTCAAGGGCGAAGTAGGTTTTGTCCAAGGCGCCGCGAGAAAGCCCTGTCACTACCGCGACAAGCTAGTCCCGCCGTCTGAGGTATCGCTGCACAAGATAGACCGGGTAGCAGCCGGCCAGCACGGCCAGGGCGTAGAAGCTGTTGCGGGTGTCGCCAGCCAGGGCTCCTGCAAGGAAGGCGAGCGAGCCGGCCAGTGCCAGCGCAGTGGTCCAGGGATATCCCCAGGCGCGGTAGGGCCGGGGCGCATCCGGCTCGCGACGGCGCAGCAGGAAGACCGCGAGGTACGCGAGGAAATAGTCCGTTACAAAGAAGAAGGTGGTCACGGCCAGCACGTCCTCGAAGGGACGCTTCTCACCCACGCGCAGGAGCGGCAAAAGAGTGAGACCTACGCTGCCCACCGTGCTCAGTAACAGCGCCGTAGTCGGTGTGCCGCCGGGATTCACGCGCGCCACCACCGGCGGCAACAGGCCGTCGCGGCTCATGGCGAAGGTGATGCGGCTGGCCATGAGGTGGTAGGCGTTGATGCCGCTCAGCATGGAGACGATCATCAGCGCGCTGATGACGGTGATGGTCCACTCGCCGAAGATGGTCGCGGCCGCCGTTCCCAGCGCCAGCTTGTCCTTGGCGATGGCGCTCATGGGAAGCGTGTACACCAGCGCCGCGTTCACCAGTACGTAAATGGCCATTAACGAGAGCACGCCCCAGAGGGTGGAGCGCGGGGCGTCGCGGGCAGGGTCGCGTAGCTCTTCCCCAAAATAGATGGCGCCGTACCAGCCGTCATAGGTGTAGATGACGGCCTGCGCCGCCAGGACCAGCGCTACCAGCAGCGGAAGGCCGGTCGGCAGAGGAGTCGGTGCGACTTCCGGCGTCTGCGGCGCCAGCGCGAAGATGGCCATCACCAGCCCCAAGAATCCCAAAGCCTTGGCGGCGCTGGTGATGTTCTGGATCAGGCTGCCCCAGCGGATGCCCCGCCACTGCAGCAACGCCATGCCGATGGTGACGGTGATGGCGATGGGGATCTCCCGGCCGAACAGGACGGGGTATTGCGGCAAGTGGCGACGCAGCAATACGTCGCTGTACTCGCCGATCACGATGGAGACGGCAGCGGTCGTGCCGCACTGCGCCAGCCAATCCGTCCAGCCGACGGCGAAGCCGGGAAATTCTCCCAGCGCCCGGCGGGTAAAGACGTAGTAGCCGCCGGAGCGTGGCGTCATGGCGCTCAGTTCGGAGATGGAGAAGGCTCCCAGCAGGGCGTACAAGCCGCCCACCACCCACACGCCGAGGAAGATCCAAACGCTGGGTAACTGCGCGGCGACCTCGCCCGGCGTGCGCAGGATGCCGGCGCCGATGGTGTTGCCGATGATGACCGCCAGCCCGAAGCCCACACCCAGCACCTGAAGCAAGCCTCGGGGAGCGCGAACATGTGCGGGCTGGGCGGCAGCCTGGGGGGCGGAGGAAGTGGACATGATGGACTCAGGTCACCCGATTCCCAGTTCGTCAGCCTGCTCCAGGGGCGTGCCGCACTGGCGGCAAATCACTGCCGAGCAATCGCCACAAGTGAGCGGGTCCACGACCTCACGGCTGCATTGCGGGCAGTAGAGCGGTTCAGGCTGAGGTTCGGGGACTGGAGCCATTGCGACCGGCAAATGTAGCATAGAAGCGAGGAGCGCTCATCCCGAATGAATCCCGACCAGATCCTGCAGCAGGAATTCAATCGCTGGGCCGAGCAGGGCCGCGGGGAGGAGATGGAGAAACACCATCTCGACATCACTGAAAAGACCCTGCGGCTCATGGAGCTGCGTCCCGGCGAGCGCGTCCTCGACCTGGGTTGCGGCGTGGGCTGGGCTACCCGCATCCTGGCGCGGCTGGTGTGTGAGGGGCCGCAGGGACACGGCCAGGTTGTCGGACTCGACATCTCCGACGAGATGATCCGCCGCGCCCGCGCCGCCTCGCGCGAGTTCGAGAACATCATGTTCCTGTGGGGCTCGGCCGAGCAGATTCCCTGGGAGGAAAACTTTTTCGACAAGGTGCTCTCGGTCGAGTCCTTCTATTACTACCCCGACCAGGAGCGTGCGCTGGCGGAAGTGTTCCGCGTGATGGCGCCGCGCGCGCGACTCTACATCCTCATCAACCTGTACAAGGACAACCCCTACACGCTGCGCTGGGTGGAGGAGCTCAAGGTTCCGGTGCACGCGCGCTCGGAAGCGGAGTACGTCGAGTTGCTGAAGCGCAACGCTTTCGAGGATGTGCAGGCGGTTCGCATTCCCGACGACACGCCCACGCCCGACGAATACAGCGGCAAGTGGTTCAAGAACGCCGAGGAATTGCGCGAGTTCAAGCGCATCGGGGCGCTGCTATTGGTGGCGCAGAAGCCGAACGTGCGGAACCCGGCGCCGGCGTATCAGATCTACTGAAGCGCTAGACAGCGTCCGACACGCTCGAGAACGTGAAGTCCCGCACCTTCATGGCGGGTACGATGCGGCCATCCGAAAGCTCGGCGCGGCCCAGCATCTCCACGTTGGCTAGAACCTTGGCCGGGCTTTCATTGAAGCGGAAGTTCATCACCGGGTGCGTGATCTTGCCGTTCTCGATCCAGAACAGGCCGTCGCGGGTCAGTCCCGTGACCTGCACCGTCTGCTGGTTGACGTAGCGTATGTACCAGAAGTGGGTCACCAGCAGGCCGCGCTCGGTGGAGCGGACCAGATCTTCGACGGAGTGGTCGTCTCCCTCCATCACCAGGTTGGCCGAGGGCAAAGGCGTTGGCTTCGCATCTTTCTTTTCCGCCCAGTACCGAGTGTAGGAAAGATTCTTCACCACGCCCTTCTCGATCCAGTCGATCTTCTCCGCCGGCAAAAAGCTGGGACCGGCGCCGCCGCCTCCGCCAAAGAAGAACTGGCCCACACCGCCGATGTCTGCCTGCACCGTGCCGACCCAAGGGCGGCCGGGATTGCGGGCGTCGAACGGGTCGGAGCGAACGGTGATTTTCTCGGAGAACATCTTTTCGCCCACGCGGGTGCCTCCGCCACGGCGGGTGAACAGCGAGCGGCCTTCTTCGGCGGCGCGGGCGTCAAAAATGTTGCCGAAACCGAACATGTACTGCAACAGGTCTGAGACCGCCGCCGGCTCCAGCACCACGGTGTATTGGCCGGGCTCGAGGGGCCGCGGTTTCTGCGAGAGCACGGCCTTGTCGATGGCGATGCCGGCCGCGCGGGCGCCGTCCACCTCGGCCATGCGGTGGCCTTCCGCGGAAGCCCAGCCGGAGCCCGTGCCATCCGGCGTGCGCGCGGTCAGCGAGTACTCGGCGCGCGTGCCCGTGGCATAGCCGAAGTTGCCGTGCTTGTTACCCAGGGCCAGCGCTGAGGCGGTGCGCTCGTAGTAGCCGGAGGAAACCACGCCTTTGGCTTGGGAAGCGTCCACTGCGGCCTTCACGGCGCCCAAAATTTCCTTTTGCGCGGCTGCAGCGGTGGCAGCGTCATACGCCGGGATCTCCGGATACTTCTGCGCGCCCAGCGGCTCGACATACTCCGGGTTGGCGGGAGCGAAGCCGGCCAGTTCCTCCGATTGCGCCACCGCCTTGCGCAGCGCTTCTTCCGAGGTCTCGTTGATGGCCACCTGTCCGGTGCGCCGGTCCTTGGTGGAAGAGATGTAGATCGCCACGCCGGCCGAGCGCCCGCTGGTGGTGATGCTGTTCACGGCAAAGCGCGTCTGCGCCAGGTCGCGCTCCCCCACCGTCACCTGGCAGTCGTCCGCCTTGGAGTAGGAGAGAATCTGATCGATCAGTTTCTTGGCGTCATCTCTGCTTAGCATAGGAAGTCCTCAGATCATGCAATCCCTTAATCCGTCAGCAGCACGTTGATCTGCCGGAACAGCGAGGGCGCGGAGCCGTGGCTCATGGCATTGATCTGCACGGGCTGGCCCTTGCCGTCGCTGGTGAGGCCATGATTCTCCCAAAAGCGCTGGTCGCCCGTGGCCTCCAGCGACGACCAGAAGTCCGTCGAGCGCGACTGGTAAGCCACGCGCGACACCATGTTCCCCTTCTTGCCGCCCTTGATCTCCCAAAAGGCGTCACCGCCGAACTGGAAGTTGTAACGCTGCTGGTCGATGGACCAGGAGCCGCGGCCATCGATCAGGAGGCCATCGTCCACCGCCGCGATAAGGTCGTCGAGCCTCATAGGCTTGGTCCCAGCTTTCAGCCACACGTTGGGGATGCGCTGGAAGGGGATGCTGTCGAACGAGTCGGCGTAGCAGCAGCCCAGCGATTCCTTCTCGCCGATCAGGTGCGCCTGGTCGCGGATGGTCTGAAAGTGCTGGAAGACGCCGCTCTTGACGATGTCGAACTGCGTGGCCTTCACTCCGTCGTCGTCGTAGCCCACCGTGGACATGGCCCGCGGGAGCGTGCGGTCGCCCTGGATGTTCATCACCTCGCTGCCGATGCGGAACTTGCCCAGCTTGTCGGGCGTGAGGAAGCTGGTGCCGGCGAGGTTGGCTTCGTAGCCCAGGGCACGGTCGAGTTCCGTCGAGTGCCCGATGGATTCATGGATGGTCAGCGCCAGGTGGTTGGGCATCAGCACCAGGTCCTTCTTGCCCGGGGCGACCGGCGGGGCTGAAAGGTGCTCCACCACTTCCTCGCCGATGCGGCGGCCGTTGCCCGGCAAGTCGTGTTCCTCGATGGCTTCCCAGCCCGCCGTGTAGGGCGACGGAGAGTAATTGCGCTGGCGGGAGATGCGTCTTTCGAGGTCCCGTGCCGCGGCGGTCACCTGCCCGTAGCACTGCAGGATGTACTGCTGGATGCGCGAGCCTTCCGACGACGCGAAGAACTTGTCCTCGCTTTTCGCCACCAGTACCGAGTTGGCGCTGAACACCTTGGGCACGGCCTTGACCTCGCCGTTGGCCTTTTCCAGCAGCGCCAGCTTCTCGGCGATGGCCACGTCAAAGGGATTGCGCTGGTGCGGCGTGGTGTACTTGTCCACGTAGGCTTTCACCGGCGCCAGCCGCACGGGTTGCTTCTGCAGTGCCGAGTTGGCCTTGGCGACGGCTACGGCTTCTGCAGCGACGCGCGCGATCTCGTCCCTGGTGACGATACGGCTGGCGGCGAAGCCCCAGGTACCGTTGGCGATCACGCGCACGCCGAACCCGAACGAGCCGGTGTCGCGCACTGCCGGTACGTGGTTGATCTTGCCGTTGGCAACGTCGGGCGTGGACCGCAGCGCCACCACCTGGTCGCGGTAGCGGTTGATGCGGATATCGGCGTAGGTGGCGCCCAGCTTCTTGGCTTGCTTCAGCGCCACTTCCGCCAGCTCGGAAAGTGCCGCCGAAGGTTTGCCGCCGCTGTTTTGCGCGTTCAGTTCGGGCAGGCCGTAGAGTTCATTGGCCAAGGCCGCTGCGGCGGCGCTGCCGGTGAGTTCGAGGAATCTGCGTCGGGTCAGGTCCATACGCGCTCCGGATCAGAACAGAAGAAGCGCAATTTCTATCAGAGCAGCGCAGACGGAGCAAGCACGACAGCCGGTTGACACTCTTTTGCCCCGCCCATAGACTCGTTTCCTGGGAGGCGAAGAACTCCTCTAGCGCCATGGCCTGGCTGCAGAACAAGTTCGAGAAGAACTTTCTCATCACCACGGTGGACTACGTGTTCAACTGGGCGCGCAAATCCGCGCTCTGGCCCATGACTTTCGGCCTGGCTTGCTGTGCCATCGAGATGATCGCTTCGTCGACGGCGCGGTTCGACATCGCGCGTTTCGGCTCCGAGGTCTTCCGGCCCAGCCCGCGGCAGAGCGACCTGATGATCGTGGCCGGCACCGTGACCCTGAAGATGTCGCCGGTCATCCAGCGCATTTGGGCGCAGATGCCCGATCCCAAGTGGTGCATTTCCATGGGCGCCTGTTCCTCGGTCGGCGGGCCGTTCAACACCTACGCCGTGCTGCAGGGTGTGGACCGCATCGTGCCCACCGACGTGTACGTCATCGGCTGCCCGCCGCGCCCGGAGAACCTGTTCTACGCTCTGCTCAAGCTGCAGGACAAGATCGACCAGATGTCGCTCGCCCGCCGTCCCACCGAGGTCCGCCTCGACGAGACGATGGTCGAGAACTTCCGCAAGCAGATCATGATCGCCCAGACCGCCCAGCCCCGTTGAGCACTCGCCAGGGTTCAGGCTGGCCGCCACACAACTCCGTGCTGCGGGCTCGTCCGAAGGAGCAAATCGTGCCCACTTTCGTCAAAGTTGCCGAGGTC
>DATIGQ010000204.1 GCA_035454605.1 Terriglobales bacterium | reverse complement strand
AGCCGCGCAGGCCGAGCAGCTTGAGCGCCTCGCCCAGGAGCTGCGAGGGCGGTTCGCCGGCGCGTCCGGCGGGATGAGTCTGCTCGCCGCAGTGAATCAGGCCGTTGAGGAAGGTGCCGGTCGTGATGATGACGGCTTGAGCGCCGATGATGCGGCCGTCGTGGAGACGCACGCCGCGGCAGACCCGGCGCGACGAGTTCTCAGTTCTCAGTTCGCGGTCCTCAGTGTCGGGAGCGGTTTCTGAGAACTCAGAGCTGGGAACCGAGAACTCTTCGACGATCAGGTCCACCACCTCGGCCTGTTTGACGGTGAGGTGGGGCTGGGATTCGAGCACCTGGCGCATCTTGAGGCGGTACTGCTGCTTGTCGCATTGCGCGCGGGGTGACCAGACGGCGGGGCCGCGCGAGGTGTTGAGCAGGCGAAACTGGATGCCGACAGCGTCGGTGACTTCGCCCATGATGCCGCCCAGGGCGTCGACTTCGCGGACCAGGTGTCCCTTGGCGATGCCGCCCACGGCGGGATTACAGGACATCTGGGCGATGAGGTCGGTATTGAGCGTGAAGAGCGCGGTGCGCAGACCCATGCGGGCCGCCGCCATGGCGGCTTCACAGCCGGCGTGACCGGCGCCGATCACGACCACGTCGTAGTATTCGGTGAAAGAGGCCATTAGCGATTTGGCGATCAGCAACAAGCAGTAAGCTAGAACAAGATTCTAGCAGCGGTGCGTGTCAGACTGGCCGGGGCGCCGGATTGTCTGGGTGAAGGGCGCTCCCGTATAGTTTTCTTCTACAGTCCTTTGGACTGCCGAGGAGCCGCCATGAATAGGGAGCAGTTTTTCTCCGAACTGGACGCGCGCATCAGCAAGTACGACCTGCTGTGCCATCCCTTCTACCAGGCGTGGAGTGCGGGGCAACTGACGCGCGAGGACCTGCGCGAGTACTCGGCCGATTACTACCATCACGTGGCGGCGTTTCCCGAGTATCTCGGGGAGCTGGCGGCGCGGACGGTGGACGGCGGGTTGCGGGGCGCCATCCTGGCGAATCGCGCCGACGAGCTGGGCGCCGACGGCGGCCCGGTCCACCACCAGCTGTGGCTGGATTTCGCCGAAGGCATGGGGGCCGACCGCGCTGCGGTAGCCAAGCGCGAGCCGGTGGCCGCGGTGCAGGAGCTGATCGCGACCTTCCGTCGCATCGCGACAGAGGGCACGGCGGTGGAAGCGCTGGCCGCGTTCTACGCCTACGAGTCGCAGGTGCCGCGCGTGGCGCAGGCGAAGGCGCGCGGGCTGCGTGAGTGGTACGGCGCCGATGCGAAGACGTGCGCGTACTTCACATTGCATACCACGGCGGACGTGCAGCACTCGAAGGTCTGGCGGGAGCAATTGTGGTCGCAGGTGTCAGGTCTCGGGTCTGAGGAAGAAGCGTTACGGGCGGCGGAGATGGGGGCACGGGCGCTGTGGCAAGCGCTGGACGGAATCGAGAGGGAGCGGCAGGGGAGAAAGGCCGCTTAACGATCCTGAGCGGGCATTTGTGGAGGGAATAGGGGTCCCTCGTCGCTACGCTCCTCGGGATGACAAACCAGATGGCGAAGGAAATTCCCATCGGCACGCGGGGCGAGGCGGAGGAAGAGGTCCGCTTCGAGCACACCCTGACCTATCACCATGAGAGCCTGCCTCCCGTCTATTCCACGCCGGACATGATCCGGCTGATGGAGACGGCGGCGTTCCACGCGCTGCAGCCGTTCTGCGACGAGGGCGAGATCACCGTAGGCACGGCTATTCACATCGAGCATCGCGCGGCGGTGGGCGTAGGCACACGGGTGCGGGCGGAGGCGGTGGTGGAAGCTTTCGACGGGCGTTTCTACACCGTCCGTGTCACGGTGCGCAGCGGAGAACAGGAATTGGGACGCGGCACGGTGGACCGGGCCGTGGTCCACCTGGGCAAGTTCAAAGAGCGCTACGAGAAGAACGGCGGCTAGCGCGCGGATTTCCCGTTGACATCTCTTCTGCGCGGCAGTAGGCTCCCGCGAAATCGGGGAGAGGCGCGGTGGAAGGGCTTTACTACAAGCACTCCGGCCGATTCACCTGGCCGGGCGTCTTCGCAGGGCTGGTAGCCGGAAGCCTGGTGGGCCTGGTACTCGGTTACCTCTACGCCTACGTCATCCTGTACATCCCACTGGCCGGCTACGTCACCTTCATCCTGACTGGGGGATTCGGCCTGCTGCAGGGCGTGGCGGTCGCAGGCGCGCTGAAGTGGCAAAAAGTGCGCAACCCCGGACTGGCGGGCGTGGTGTTGTTCCTCACCACTACGCTTGCGTTCTATTTCAGTTGGGCAGTGTGGGTATACGCCTTCCTCCGCCGGGCGGAGGGAGAGGTCAGCCTGCTGGCCCTGGTGTTGCAGCCGGGCGCCCTGTGGGAAACCATCCGGTTGATCAACGCCAACGGCGCCTGGAGCATCCGCGGCTCTACGCCCACGGGGGCAATCCTCTGGACGTTCTGGGGACTGGAAGCGGCCATCATCTTCGGGGTTGCGCTGTGGGCGGGCATGGGCTGGATCAACAAAGAGCCCTTCTGCGAGCGCTGCGACAAGTGGTGCGATCAGGAAGAAGGCGTCTGCCTGGTGCCGAATGCCGGCGCCGAGGAATTCAAGCAGCACATGGAGGGCAAGGACTTCCGTTACCTGGAGACGCTGGGTGTGCCTTTGCCCGACTGCAGCGACCTGCACCGGCTCGACCTCTATAGCTGCAAGAGCTGCGCCAACACCAACACGCTCGAAGCCACGCGGATTGTGAAGACAGAGAAGAAAGGCAAGATCGAGGAAGAATCCACAGAAGTGATCACCAAGCTGCTGCTCAGCACTAGCGAAGCCGACCAGATCCGGCAAATCGGCAAGAAGCTGGCGGGACCGGCACCCGAGGCCGCGGCCGAGTCCGGCGCAACGGTCTGACGCCGGACCTTTGGCATTTCTGCTCGTTTACAATCACACCCTATTTCACTCGCATTCCAAGTTGAGGTTCGGCACGGAGCTGCGCGCGCCGGGCGGCTGATCACGCCCCATGGCGAGGTCCAGACGCCGGTGTTCATGCCGGTGGGGACGCTGGCCTCGGTGAAGGGTGTCGGGCAAGAGACGCTGGAGGAACTGGGTGTCGAGCTGGTGCTGGCCAACACCTATCACCTGCACCTGCGGCCGGGCGACGAGCTGATCGAGCGGCTGGGCGGTCTGCACCGCTTCATGAACTGGCAGCGGCCGATCCTCACCGATTCCGGCGGCTTCCAGGTGATGTCGCTCGCCGCGCTCCGGCGGATCGACGCCGACGGCGTGACCTTCCGCTCGCATATCGACGGCTCGGCGCATCAGCTGACGCCCGAACGCTCGATCGCGATCCAGCATCTGCTCGACGCCACCATCACCATGGCGTTCGACGAATGCACCGCCTGGCCGGTGACGGAGGACGAAGCGGCCAAATCGATGCGCCTGTCGATGCGCTGGGCGCAACGCTCGCGCGCGGCGTTCAAGGAGCGCGCCGGTTACGGGCTGTTCGGCATCGTGCAGGGCTCGGTCTTCCCGCCGCTGCGCAGCGAATCGATCGCGGCGCTGACCAGGATCGGCTTCGATGGCTACGCCATCGGCGGGCTGGCGGT
Source organism: Terriglobales bacterium (assembly GCA_035454605.1). Lineage (NCBI taxonomy): Bacteria > Pseudomonadati > Acidobacteriota > Terriglobia > Terriglobales > Terriglobales bacterium. Next base: position 6 of record DATIGQ010000204.1, on the reverse strand, counting down.
GGGCGA
>DATIGQ010000203.1 GCA_035454605.1 Terriglobales bacterium | reverse complement strand
GGGAGAGGCTCGTTCGCCTGACCGTCCCCAGCCTCAAAGAAACTATGCGGTTCCTCCCGGCGCCCAAACCGTCGGCAGGGAAACATGCTTGACCTGCCACCAGGAAAAGTCGGAACAAGTACAGAAGGTCCACGCGGAGTGTGAATCCTGTCATGGGGCCGGAAGTCTTCACGCCGAAGAACCGAGCCCCGAGAAGATCGCCTATCCCAGCGAAGAAGCCTGCCTGGCCTGCCATCAGTACCGTGACACAGCGCGGCTCACCTGGAAATCGAGTGAACACCGTCAGGGAAACCTGGTTTGCATTGACTGTCACTCGCTCCACGAGGAGCCGTTCCGCAAGTCGGATGTCCGCTTCCGTTACCTCGCTCCGAAATCGGCCCTGTGCCTGAAGTGCCACACCAACAAGGTGGGGCAATTCCGTATGACCTCGCACCACCCCGTGCTGGAAGGAGCGCTGGACTGCGTCGCTTGCCACAATCCCCATGAAGACCGGAAGCTCGAGGCCACGACCGGCCGCAACGAGCTATGCTATCGCTGCCATCAGGAAAAGCGCGGCCCCTGGGTTTACGAACATGAGCCGGTTGCGGAAGATTGCCTGATCTGCCACAACCCCCACGGCAGCGTCTCCCGCCGATTACTGCGACGGAACGAGCCCTATGTCTGTCTAAGTTGCCATTCCACCACCATCAACCGCCACGTCAACCAAGCCTCCACCGGCATTCCGGGGACGAATTACACACGGGCTTTCTATTCCCGGTGCACGGATTGCCATGGCGCGCAACACGGAACGCAGCAAGACGAATGGTTGCGGCGATAAAGCCCAGTGATCGCAGCCATGAGGTGGCCAATGAAATTATGCGGCGTGATTACTCTCGCAGTTGTTTGGGTCGCTTCTGTCCTTCCTCCTGCTTTGCTCGCCCAAGCACCGCCGAATTGTCCCCGGCTGCGCGGCCAGGTGACCCTCGGCCTCCAAGTCACCGATCCCGGCGGCGACGTGAACTTCTTACAACAGTATCGCAGTTTTCCCGCAGGGGACGTTTGGGGCAACCTGACCGACGTAGACCTGGTCTCGTGCCCCGATCCCGAGAAAGACCTGAAGATCGAGTTCTGGCGGCGGAACCCGTTTCGCTTGGTCGAAACTAACGTTTTCTCGCTCAGCGCCGAGGACTTTGCCTTCCGCGTGAAGTTATGGCGCTACCGCAACCGCCCCCTAGAAGTGTTCCCGGCGGCCACCGGTGTGGGCACAGCATTCGGCAGTGTCTTCAACAGCGACGTTCCACCCCAGCTCTTCTTTCACACGGACCGGACGCGTTTCGACGTTGAAGGGCGGATCAAGGGCTCTGCCTTCGGGGTTAACGGCAACATCCAAAACATTTGGGTGCGCTACGCCAACGAGCAACGCAGCGGTTGGGACCAGTTCCGTTTCGTGCTGGGCGGCTCCGACCGGGTGGGAGGGTTCGACACTGTTCGTTGGCGGCAAGAAGCTTTGGACATTTCAGCGGATGTGAACGAGCTCGAAGGGGGCGTCGTCTTTGGCAAGGCGCGCAACTACGCTTTGGCTTTTACCTTCATGGCTGACCGGTACGACAATGAGGCGCCTTTGACCACCAACTCCACCATCGCCCCCTTCGGCGGTGTCACCCCGACGGGCGCCACGCAGATCCGGACAGACGGTGACCTGGGCCAGCGCACGATCGATTTCATTCCCGACTCTGCGGTCCTGCGGCCCTCGGTGCAGTTTCTCAAAGGTTGGAAAGAGGACAAGTACTTGCTCTTCGCCGCGTATACCTTCTCGCGCCTCGACCAGAAGCAGCTCACGCCTCTCCAGGAGGCGTTTGTCGCCGGCTACCGCGGCCGAGTCCAGCGACACGTGGTGGCTGTCTCTCCGGTAATCCGCATCTCCGATCACGTTGACCTTCGAGGTGTGTTCCGCGATGAAATCCGCGACAACGACAGCAGCTTCGGTCCCGGACAGTTCTTGGATCCGGCCCGGAACCTGGCAGCACCCCGGCTGGATCGCCTTACCCGGCTCCGCTACGGAGCCGAGCTGAACTACCGCCCGCAATGGAGAAGCGCCGCCTTCACCCTCGAAGTGTCCCAGCGCCACATCGGCCGTGATCTGACTTTTGGCGTTGCTCCTGCTGAGTTCATCGCCCCGGATGTGACGTTGCTGCGAAGGGATACGGACATCACAACATTGCGCCTCCGGGGCAAGGTGAATCCCACCCGCAGTTCGGCCCTTCGCGCCGAGTACCGTTTTCAGACCGCGCAGAACACCGGGCTCCCGGTGGAGCCGGAGACCGGTCACTACTTCGACCTGGACGCCAGCTACGCCTTTTCCCGCCCTTCTGTGGACGGCGGTCTCTCCTTTCACTTTCAGGAAAACCGAGAGTCAAACGATACGCATTTTTTCACCGGCCTGGTTGGGACTACCCCGCAGGCAACGGTCCAGCAGAACTTTGTGAATAACAGCCGCTATTTCGATTTCACGTCGTGGCTCTCACCCAGAGACACCCCGCTGACCTTTACTCTTTCCTTCAACCGCATCGAGGATGACTCGAAGCAGAACTTCATCCACAGCAACCGTCGCCGGTTCGAGACTACGGCTGGGGTCCTTTTCACTCAGGTCGAGCGCACGCCCTACGAAAACATCACGAACACTGGCGCAGTGGGAATCCACTATCAAATCACGCCTCATTGGGGCGTGCAGGGGAACTACGTCGTCAATCAGTCAACTGGGAACTTCATCGGCCCCGGAACTCTTGTCTCCGTCCTGCAACCTTTCAGCCGCTTCGCCAACCGTGTCCAGACTGCCCTGGCAGGTGCGAGCTACACGGCTCCCCGGCAATTCACCGTAGGCTTTGAGTTTACGCACGACAACTACGACAATCGCGTCCAACCCATCTTGTCAGGAACCCGAAACACCTACTATGTGACAGTTCGTAAGGCGTTTTGAGGGTGAGACAGAGTTGAATCGTGCGCACTGCTCCAGGTGGCAGGCATCGGCGGGTCGGTTCCTTGTGACCTAAGAATCCTCCTCGGGCGCTGACCTTGCCACGAGCCAAGGAAAACCGGCAGTTCCTTCGGTGGCCCTTTCTCCGTGCATTCGTGCGCGGAAGCCGGCCGAGACTAGACGGAGGCTACGGTGCTTTCTTCGTCCGGCATGTATGAGCGCACACGCTCCTCGACTTCGGGCAGCGCCTGCTCGCGTCCTTCGCGTACTTCCCAGATGGAAACGATGGGGAAGAAACGCGTGAACACCATGTACAAGAACGTGAAGGTCGAGCAGAAACCAAGCGTGATGGCAAGCTCAATCCAGGTGGGCGAGTACTGACCCTTGGGCCAGGGCAGTCGTGGTTCCGAGAGGGTCGGCACCACGATGGTGAACCGCTCCAGCCACATGCCGATCTGGACCGAGATGGAGGCAATCACGGTACCCGCCACAGTCCGAGTCTGGCGCCGCGAAAGGATGCCCACCGGGATGAGGAAACAGGTCACCACCATCGTCCAGAAGGGCAACGCAAAGCGCCCGCTCAGCTTGGAGTAGAACACCACCAGGTGTACCGGGTCGTTGCCATAGAAGGTGGTGAGGAACTCGGCAAAGGTGAAGTAGAACCACAGGAGCGCCATCACCAGCAGCAGCACACCCAGGTGGTCGAAGTGCACCGGCTTGAGGTAGCCGTCGAGGAAATAGATCCGCCGGACGAGCGCCATGGCGATGATGATGGCCGCGATGCCGGAGAAGATCGCGCCCACGACGAAGTAGGGTCCGAAGATGGCGGAGTGCCACATCGGCTGCACCGTCATGGCAAACACCCAAGACACCACCGTGTGCACCGATATGGCTATGGGGATCACCAGAACGGCCATCACGGCGATGGCGCGGTTGAGGATCTTCTTTTGCCGTTCCGTTCCTTGCCACCCCAGAGCGAGGGCGCGGTAGAAACGGTGAAACTTGCCGGCGTGATCGCGCAGGATGGCGATATCCGGAATCAGGGGCAGGTAGAGGTAGATGGTGCTGGCCGTCAGGTACACGCTGATGCTGCACACGTCCCACAGCAACGGAGATCGGAAGTTCGGGTGTAGCAGGATGTTGAGCATGCGATCCGGCCGTCCGAGATCCATGATGACGCTGCCCACTCCGAAGAACAGCACCAACACGGTGATGACTTCCGCCGCACGGGTGATAGAGCGCCGCCACTCCGCGTGGCACAGCCGCAGGATGGCCGAAATCAATGTGCCCGCGTGGCTGATGCCGATGAAAAAAACGAAGTTCGTGATGTAGACGCCCCAATAGACGGGAATGTTCATACCCGTGGTGCCCAGGCCAAGGCTGAGCTGCCGCAGCCAGGCGAAGAAGGCGACCGTAGTGACACCCAACAGGGCCAGCGCCAGGTGATAGAAAGAACTCCGCGTGGCTACAATCGGCTGCAGCAGGACCGCATCCTGCATCTGGCCAAGTTCCTGTTTCTCGTTAGCCACCGCTCCACTCTCCTTCAGCGAGATAGAACACTTTAGGCTCCGTCCCCAGTTCCTCCAGCAACCGGAAGGTGCGGGAACTGCGCTCCAGCTTGGACACGACGCTGTTCGGGTCGGCAAGGTCACCGAAATACATGGCGCCCGCAGGGCACGATTCGACACAGGCGGGCACGTATTCGCCCTCGGCCAGCGGGCGGTCGGCGGCGCGCGCTTCCTCGCGGGCATGCTGCAGACGGTGATGACACAGGGTGCATTTTTCCACTACGCCCTTGGGGCGCACCGAGACATCGGGGTTGAGGGCCTGGATCAGGTCGCCGGGAAATTCCGGCTTGTACCAGTTGAAGCTGCGGCGTGTGTACGGGCAAGCGTTGGTGCAATACCGGCAGCCGATGCAGCGGGCGAAGATCTGCCGCACCGTGCCCTCGGAGTTGATGTCGGTCGCCCCCACCGGGCACACCAGGATGCAGGGCGGGTGGTCGCAGTGCAGGCAGGGCACAGGCAGCAGGCGCATGCTGAGCTGCGGGTACTCGCCGGCCAGTTCCGGCAGCATGTGAATCCAGGCGATGCTCCGGCCACGCTCTGCCTCTTCCGGCTCGACGCAGGGCACATTGTTTTCGCTCTGGCAGGCCACCACGCACGCCTGGCAGCCTGTGCACTTGGCGAGATCGATCGCCATTCCCCAACGCGGCATCCTTGTTCACCTCAAGCGCGATAAACCTTTACGAACGTGTTCCCGGTCTGCGGAAGTCCAGCAACGGGCTCGGGACCGGCTTCCATGATCGTCAGCGGGTTCACCCCACGACACTGCCATTCCGGCCCAGCGGTGTGTCCATACCCCATGGGCAGATGAACCGTCTCTGGGCGCACCCCTGCATAGAGGCGGGCCCGCGCCTGAACGCGCCCGCGGCTCGATTCCACCCAGACCAGGTCACGGTCGTTGATGCCCAGATTTCGCGCAGTATGCGGGTTGATCTCCAGCCAGCTATCCCAATGCGCGAACACATGTTCGCCTGCGATCTGCTGCAGATACGGCATGTGCGTACCCTCACCCCCTGCCAAAGGCAGCACTTCGATGGGCATCAATAGCAGTGGATATCCATCAGGCGGTTGCGGCAGCGCGGGCTGATGCGGTAGGGAAAGACGGTCGTCGCCCGGTGGCAAACCCGCCGCTTGCGCGAATTCCTTGCGCCGTGACGACCAGGCAGCAAGACGCTGGGAATAGAACTCGAAACGCCCGGAGGGGGTCCGGCAAACCCGGTTCCATTCGCCATAGTAGTAGGTGGGTTCCCACCATCCGCCACGTTCTTTCATCTGCTCCCACAGTTCATCCGCGGACGAGTACGACGGCGCCCACCACCCCGAGGCTTCCAGCAGGCGATCCCACGCCTGCTCGACCGCGGGAGCGAACACCGAGCCCGTCTGCGCCGCAAAAATCTTCTCCGCCTGCTTGTGGAGGTACTCCTCGAAGGTCGGGTAGGGCAACGCTGCGGCTGGCGGACCGCCGAGAGCCGCGGCTAGGCCCAAAACCACATCCACCGGATCGCGGCTGCCGTGTCTTGCCGCTACCGCCGGGGGCGAAACGGCGTGCAGGACGTAGGGGAACGTGGCGGGTGAAGTCGCCTCCTGCCAGCGTTCGAGCCCGGTCGCCGCCGGCAGAACCAGATCTGCCAGCGACGCGCTGTCGTTCATGAACGTAGTGAAGCTTGCGATGAAGGGAACGGATTGGAATGCTTCGCGGAACGCGTTCCCATTCGCTTCGGCAAACACCGGATCGACTTCGTGCAGCAGCAAGGCGCGGAGCGGGTAAGGCTTGCCCGAAAGGATGGCCTCCGGCAGTCGTGATACGTGGTGACCGGGACTCAGATACTCCGGCCGTGCGTCGATCCGATCGCCTGCAGAGCGAGCGGCGGAGTCTTGCTCGCCATCGCGGGTGGGACCTTCCGGCTGGATCAACACGCCGCCCAGTGCATCGATGCTGCCAACCAGGGCGTTGAGGCTATGCACGGCCATGGCTGCGTAAGGGTTTCCCGTCAGAGTTGAAGTTTGACGGTCCCCGATGGCGATGGCGGGGCGGTTCTGCCCGAATTCCCGCGCGAGGCGCACGATGATCTCCGGGGGGACGCCGGTGATTTCGGAGACTTGGTTCAACCGGTACTCGCTGGTGATCAACGAACGAAAGCCCGTATGCGTTTGGCCGCTCTTGTCCGTCCAATCTTCAAAGCCGAAGGTGCGCTCGCGCACGAAGGTGGCGTCGTACAGTCCTTCCGAGATCAGCACGTGCGCAATGCCCAGGGCCAGCGCCGCTTCGGTTCCTGGTCGGAGGGCTACCCATTGGTCGGCCTTGGCCGCGGTGGGAGAGAACCGCGACTCGATCTGGACGAACTTGCTGCGGCGCCCCGCGGAGGCATCGCGCCAGCGGCCGAAAGCACGCATGATGCTGACTGGAGCCCCCCAGCCCTCCAGCAGGTTGACCCCAAAGCTCATCACGTAGCGCGTGTTCTCGAGGTCATAAGCCACGGGCTGGGTCACACCCTGCTGGAGAAAGACGGCTGCCTGAAGTGCGTCCAGCCCGGAGGAAAGCGTCAGGTAGTTGGGCGAGCCGTAGGAAGCCAGAAACTCGCGCAGCAGCCGTCCGCGTAAACTGTCCTGCGCGCGGTCTATCAGCGCCAGGCCGCGGGGTTCCCCGGAATCGCGCAATTGGCGCAATTGCGAAGCCAGAATCGTGGTCGCTTCCTCCCACGTGATCTCTTGCCAGCGCGGGCGTTCGCGCTTGCCGACATTTTTGAGCGGCGAGGTGATCCGGTCGGGATGGTACAAAGCCTGGAGTCCTGCGACCCCCTTGGGACACAGCCCGCCGTGATTCATCGGGTTCAGGGGGTTGCCCTGGATCTTCACGGCACGCTCACCCACCATGCGCACACGCAGGCCGCACCCCGCCGGGCAGAGCCAGCAGATGCCGGGCTTCCATTGCTCGGGTCCGCTCGGCACCCGCACTTCTTCCGAACTCAAGGCCGCATTGAGTTCGCTGATGCCACGCAGCGTCACGCCGGAGGTCGCGACTCCCACTGCGCCCCCGGCGGTGAACCGCAGAAAGTTCCGGCGGTCGACGGTGAAGCTCATCGCTGACCTCCACTCGGCGCTTGCGCCGGGCCGCGGCTGAGGAACTCGATCAGGTCCACCATCTCTCCGGGGCGAAACACGGGCCACTCCTTCCGCTGCTCCTGCATGGTTTGGAACATCAACGGTCCGTGATTCCAGAGGTCGGTGGCCAGCGCGCTGGGTGACGCGGCGGCCCACCCGGTCAGATCCGGCGCAGTCCCGCCGGTGTGACACCCGGCGCAGCCTTTTTCCTGGAACAGGCGCTGCCCTCGCCTTGGTTCGCCGGCCACCTCGAAGTACCGCTCCGCGAACAGGTAGGCGATCAGGTCCGCCATCTCCTTGTTGCTGAACTGGCGCGCCCGCAGCTGTCCGGACCCCATCGAGGACCACATGGTGGGCCCGTGGTTCCACATGTCCGCGGCAAATTGTCCAAGAGTTCGCGGCAGAACGCTCTTGGCCAGATCCGGACCGAGTGTCCCGCCGCGACCGCGCAGCGCATGGCACGATGAGCAGCCCTTATGCTGGAACACCACCCGCCCGGCCTGCGGATCCGCAGAGCGCAGGTACACCTTGCGCCGGGGATTGGGCGCCAACTGGCGTACGTACGCGATCAAATCAGCTACGTCGTCTCCCTGGAACTGCGGCCAGGGCAATCCCTGTGCGCCCATGGCTTCGCGCATGGCAGGTCCGTGGTTCCACATCGTCTGGATCCAACTCACAGGATTGCGATAACTGGCCCAGCGCTCCAGGTCGGGCCCCCTACGCCCTCCCTGGCCACCCACCGCGTGGCAACGAAGGCAGCGCTTCTCCGTCAGCAGTCTGCGGCCGCGCTCTGCATCCCCCGGCACGTCCAGCGAACGCACGGAGTAGAGAAAGGCGAACAGGTTCGCCATTTCCTCCTTGTTGAAGCTCGGCGAGGGAACCTTCTCCTGACGCATCTTCTCCCACATGCTGGGAGCGTGGTTCCACATGGCCGCCAGCACTTCGGCGGCACTCAGTTGACCAACCGGCGCACGGGCCAGATCGGGCGCGCTCTTTCCTCCTTCACCCAGCACCGCATGGCAACGGCTGCAACCTTTATCGAAGAAAACCCGCATTCCCGCCTTAGGATCGCCCGGAACGAAGTAACCACCCCCCTGCGCCTGGGCGCGCCCTGCCCAGGCCAGCAGTACGAGGCACGTGGCTATCCTGCCGAACCGCATACGCCGCGATGGTTGGACCTGCTCAGCGGTGGCAGTCATTGCATTCTGTGCCCGCTCGATTGGTTTGATGGCATCGGATACAGGTCTCCATGGTGAACACACGAAACGGCCGCACCGGTGGCGCGGTGGTTTTCTCGATCGGGCCGTGACACTCACTGCATGCCAGGCGCGCAATCTGCACGTGCCGCCGGTGCGAGAAGTAGATGTCCGATTTCACCCGCGTCAGCTGGGCCCAGCTCAGCGGCTTGCCCGCGTGAACGAGGGTGCGCAGCTTTTCCTCCTCGGAACTCTGGCCCAGCGCCTCTTCGTGGCAGGTCAGGCAGACGTCCGCGTCGGGCAGGCCGGCATGGGCTTGGCCTTCCACGCCCGCATGACAATCGCTGCAGCTCAACCCGTTTTCGATGTGCTTGGCGTGGTTGAAGGCGATGGGCTGTACCCGCGGGCGGAACGTCTCCGCGCGGAAGGTCACCACACCCAGCAGGAAGAAAATGCCGAACCCCAGCACGCTGGCGGGGACCTTTGACAGGAACGTCGATGCTGTCCAATGCTTCCACACTATCGTGGCTCCTCGGGCGGGGCATTCAGGAAGGCGACCAGGTCGCTTACGTCTTTCTCTTCGATGGTGGGCCAACGCAGCCCCATCTCCTGCGTGTGGTGATACATCTTCGGTCCGTGCTGCCAGAGCGCGGTCGCCAGGGTGACGGGAGTAAAGACCTGAGCGCGACGGCGAAGCCTGGGGCCCTGGGACGTGCCCTCGGCTCGTTCTCCATGGCAACGGCTGCAGCCCCGTTCCGTGAAAAGCGTCTTGCCCAGCAGCGCTTGTCCGGCCGGCTCGAAGTAGCGGAGGCGGTACAAGAACGCGATCAGGTCGGCCATCTCCTTTCCCTCGAAGGTGGGTCGCTGGATTTTCTGCTTCTTCATGGCTTCCCACATCTCGGGGGAATGGCTCCACATGGCGCCGGCGAACTGCACGATGGTCGGAGGCAGCTTGCCGCTGGGACCGAGGTTGGGCGCACCCTTTCCTCCTTCACCTTTGACCGAGTGGCACGCGGCACAGCCTTTTTTCTGAAAGACCTCCGAACCGCGGTCCGCGTCCGCCGGCAGCAATTCATACTCGCGCCGGGGTCCGCTGCAGACTTCGCGCACGAAGGCCAGCAGGTCATTCATTTCGCGGCCTTGAAAGCGAGGCCACTCCAGCTTCAGTTCGCGCATGTTGGCTTCCATCTCCGGAGCGTGATTCCACATCGTCTGCGTCCAGGCGATGGGAGTATCCACGCCAGCCGTGACCAAATCGGGTCCGCGCCGTCCCCCTTCGCCGCGGATGGCGTGGCACCGAACGCAGCCCTTGGTCTGAAATAGCTGCCGGCCATGGCTGATGTCGCCGGGCTCATCCACGTAGCGGATTTCATAGAGGTAGGCGAAGAGGTGGGCCATCTCCTCTTCATCAAAGCCGGGGTAAACCAACTTCTCCGCTTGCATGCGCTTCCACATCGCCGGAGCATGGTTCCACATGGCCGTGACCAACTGGTTGAGGTTGGCCTTGGCTTGCTTCGTTGCCCCGAGATCCGGGCCCAGGCGGCCACCGGTTCCGTTCACGGCGTGGCAGTAGGCGCAGCCCTTCTCCTGGAAGACGTGCATGCCAAGGTGCGGATCACCGGCCAGAAAGGTGCTGAAGCGTTCTCGCGTGCGCCGCTTCTCCCAGACGAGAACCGTGATCAGGGTGCTGACTGCGACCAGAGCCAGCAGCAACCAGACAACGAACTGGCGTTTTGCAATCACTCGTGTTTGTACTTCAGCGGCACGTGCGCATGCACGCCCTGGGTCTTGCGGAGCGCAAAATCAAACGGCTGGTAGAAAGGACTCTTCGGGTTGTGGCAAGCCTTGCAGACGTTCTCATCAGGCAAGATCAGCCCGGCTGCGATCAAGGCGGTGCGCTTGTATTCCTTGTTCTGCAGGCTCATCAGACCTGGTTTCAAATAGCCCTGCCCCGCGCCGTGACACGTCTCGCAGGTGACGCCGGCGAGTTTCGGAGTCTTCTCGATATCCACAAACCCACCCGGCTTCCCGTATCCCGTCACATGACAGGGAAGGCACGCTGCGTCTCGCGTGTAGTCCTTGTTGGGATCCAGTTTCTTCTGCTTCTTTTTCTCGGCGGCGACTCCCGGCTTGAGCAGTTCGAAGGCCTTGGCCATCTTGGTTTGCTCCCAGCTCTTGGCTTCGGGCAAGTGGCAGCCGCGGCAACGGGTTGTGCCGACATACTGCGAGAACACCGACGGAGGAGAAGCCAGAAGTCCAAGGACCAACAACCCGACAGGCAATAGCGACCTTCTCATGAGCCATCCTCCCCGGTGGAGTCAAGTCGACCACATGCACTCCCTCACACTGACAGCACCCGAAACACCAAACTGGGCGCCGGGGGCATCGCGTATTTCCTCGCTTCCGATTACCTTCAAGCGAAAGGGGATGTGAGGGTTGCGCATCCTGTGCCCGGTGAACATCCCACTGGCTGCGGAGGAGCTGGCTAGTGGCAGAATCGGACGCAGTCAGAAAATCGGACAACTGAGAAGGACTACGCCCCCGCTTTGAACTCGCGTAGCTTGCGGTGGAGGGTGTCCCGCGAGATGCCCAATAGCGAGGCGGCTCGGGTGCGGTTCCCGCCGCAGACGCGCAGGGCTTGCTCGATAGCTGCCCTCTCCATGTGGTCCAGGGAGAGCACGTTGTCCGCTGCTATTTTCAACTCAGAGGCGGCGCCCTGCTGGAGGAGAGGCCGCAGGTCCTTTTCCCCGATGGTTTGAGGATCTTCGGAAGAGAGCGCAGCGGCGCTCTCCAGCACGTTCTCCAGTTCGCGGACGTTGCCGGGAAAGGAATAGCCGAGCAGGAGATCCATGGCGGCCCGCGCCAGCGTGATCTCCCTGCCGTAGCGTGTGCTCAGGCGCCGGGTGATGTGGTGCGCGAGCGCGATGACGTCTTCCATGCGGGTGCGCAGCGCAGGAATCTCGATGACCACGGTGGCAATGCGGAAATAGAGGTCTTCTCGCAGGCACTCGCTGCGCAGCGCCGCCAGGGACCGGTTGGTTGCCGCGACAACTCGTACGTCCACCTGGAGTGGTTTCGGACTTCCCACCGGGCGTAGTTCGCCCTCTTGCAGGATGCGCAGGAGCTTTACCTGAACATCCTTGGGCATCTCCCCGATCTCGTCCAGGAACACAGTGCCGCCGCTGGCGGCCGCAAACACCCCCGGCGTGTCGGCATAGGCTCCGGTGAATGCGCCCCGACGGAAACCGAACAATTCGCTCTCCACCAGTTCGTGGGGAAGCGCGCCGCAATTGACCGGGATGAACGGCCCGGCTACGCGACGACTTGCACCGTGGATGGCTCGCGCCAGCATTTCCTTGCCGGTCCCGGTCTCTCCCACAATCAACACGGCGGCATTGGTCGCCGCCGCCGCGCGCGCGCGTTCGATCACCTTCTGCATGGGCAGGGAAACGAACACGAACGCTTCGAACGGAGGGCAAGAGGTGCGCAGTCCAGCCTCCAGCCGCGCGACACGCTCCCGCAGCTCGAAAAGTTCCATCAACCGCCCCACCTTGGTACGCACCGCTTGGCGATCGAAGGGCTTGGTGATGTAGTCTTCGGCGCCCCGCTTGATGGCGTCGACGGCGGTCTCGATCGTGCCGTAGCCCGTCATGATGATTACGGCCAGATCGGGATCGCGCTGATGCAGCCGGGTCATCAGCTCCAACCCGTCCGCCAACGGCATCACCAGATCCACCATCGCTGCGCAAATCTGCGGGTTGCGTTCCTGCAGAGCCAGCGCTTCCGCGGCCGAAAAGGCCACTTCCACGCTATACCCCTCTTCACTCAGGAAGTCTCCCAGAGTGCGAGCCAGGTTGGCGTCGTCATCGACTACCAGGATGCTGCACGGCTTTGATTCGGGGCAATTCACAACGGCACCTGCTGCAAAGCGGGCACGCGGAGCGGAAGTTCGATCCTCGCGGTCGTCCCCTGTCCCAGCCTGCTGTCGAGGTGGATGGAGCCCCCATGATCCTCAATGATGTTGCGGGCGATTGCCAGGCCCAGTCCCGTACCCTTGCCGGGAGGCTTGGTGGTGAAAAACGGCTCGAATACGCGCGACAGGTCCGTCGGCGCGATGCCGCTGCCGTCATCGCTAAGTCGGATTTCGATGCCATCTTCGCCAAGCCGTTGGCAACGAATCTCGATCGTGCCCTTCGGTCCCAGCGCGTCCAGGGCGTTGGTCAATAGGATCAGGAAAACTGTTTCCAACTGGTTCGGGTCAGCCAGCACACAGCCACCGTCCACGTTTCCCCTCTCCAGCTTGACTCGGGCGCCCTTGGTCAGGAACGCGGGTCCTAGGAAGTTCACGATGGATTCCAGGGTCTGGCAGACTTCCTGGGGCTGCTTCTCCGCCGGTGCTCGCCGGCTGAAATCCAGCAGCCGGCGCACGAACTGCTGGCAGAACTTCAGGCCTTCCTCCAAACCGCCCAGATCGGCGCCGCATCCGTCCTGGTGCCGGCGCTCCCGCATCATCTGCACTCGCAACAGCATGGCCGCCAGGGGAGAGTTCAGGTGATGGGCGGTACCGGCGGCAATCCGTCCCATGCTGGTCAAGCGCTCGAACTCGATCAGCTTCTCTCGCATACGCACGCGTTCCCGGATGTCTTCCGTTACCTCCAGGAAACAGTCCTGCCTCTCGCCTTCCCGATACGCCAGCAACATGAGTTCCACCGGTATGAGCACTCCGTCCTTTGCACGGCGGATGGTTTCCAGTTCCAGAGGCGACTCCCCACTCTGTACCCGCTGCAACCATCTCTGGTGTTCTTCGCGCTTTTCCGGGCAAATCGTCGGCAGGCTTTCTCCCAACACTTCAGCCTTCGAGTATCCGTACAGGTTCGCCGCCGCGGCATTCCATTCCACCACGCGCAGCTCCGCGTCGTAGAGTGCGACGGCGCCGGGTGAGGCCTCCAACAGCCCGCGGTAATGTTCGCGCGAACGACGCAGTTCGTCCTCGCTTTGCCGCCGCTGGCGCAGCACGAACCAGGCCGCCCAGATTGCCAACAAGAGGGAGGAAACGATCCCGCGAGTAATGTAGAGGTAGTGCAGGGTCAGGTAGTCGACATCGCGGAAAAAGTGGTTATCCAGCAGTTCCCAGCCGGCAAACACCACCGCCACGATGCTGATACTGGACAGCATCAAGGTCGCCCAGAACCACCGATGATCTCCGTGCTGCTTCATGGGCAACGACACCCCAAGGACCGAGCGGATCGAACGTTTAGGCTAAGTGATTGAAATCATGGAAAGTTGCATGCAAACCTCACCCGGTCCTCGCTTAACCTCATTTACGTCCGCTTTACCCTCCCACCGCAGTGACTAGAATCACAGGGACCTGTGATACGCGGGCGTGGAACCGGGAGAGGTCGACGTGGGCACGGATACGTCAAGCAGCATGCGCGAAGCTGGTGGGCCGATGAAGTTGGGAGCCACAACACTGCCAGAAGGAAGATGCCGGTTCGTAGTGTGGGCGCCAGCGGCTCGGCGGGTTGAGCTCCACCTCGTGCCTGACGGTAAGCAGCCGGAGAAACGGCTCGTGCCTATGGAAAGCACTGGCGCGGGCTACTGGCATCTCGAGCTAGGGAGTGGTGTGCTGGGGCCGGGATCCCGGTACATGTACCGCCTGGAGGGAGGCTTGGACCGTCCCGATCCGGCGTCGCGGTTTCAGCCGGAGGGCGTGCATGGGCCGTCCCAAGTGGCGGAAACAGGCTTCGCGTGGAGCGACTTGGACTGGAAGGGTCACGCGCTGGAGGAATACGTGCTGTACGAAGCGCACGTCGGCACGTTCACGTCTGCCGGAACCTTCGATGCCATGGTTCCGCGGCTGGACGCTCTGCGCGATTTGGGCATCACGGCGCTGGAATTGATGCCGGTGGCGCAGTTTCCCGGAGAGCGGAACTGGGGGTACGACGGCGCCTATCCGTTTGCGGCGCAGAATTCCTATGGAGGGCCGGAGGGCCTGCGGCGCCTGGTGGATGCATGCCACACAAGGAAGATGGCCGTGGTGCTGGACGTGGTCTACAACCATCTAGGACCGGAAGGCAATTACCTGGCGGATTTTGGGCCGTACTTCACCGATCGGTACCGCACGCCTTGGGGGCCGGCCATCAACTTTGACGGGCCGGGCAGCGATGAAGTACGACGCTTCTTCATCGAAAACGCGCTGTATTGGATCGAAGAATGTCACGTCGATGCGCTACGGCTGGATGCCGTGCACGCCATCGTGGATCCGTCAGCGCGGCCTTTTCTCGAGGAGCTGGGGAAAAGGGTGCACGAGTGCGGTCGGCAGTTGGGCCGTCAGGTGTATTTGATGGCGGAAAGCGACCGCAACGACCCCCGCCTGGTGGAGGCCCGGGAACGAAACGGCCTGGGCCTGGACGCGCTGTGGAACGACGATTTCCACCATTCGCTGCACGCCCTGCTCACCGGTGAGCGTAAGGGTTATTACTGCGATTTCGGGCGAACGGAACAGATGGCGGCCGCCTTCCGGCAAGGGTTCGTATACACGGGGCAGTATTCGGAATACCGGAGGAGACGACACGGATCTTCGTCGGCGCACGTGCCCGCGCGTCGCATGGTGGTGTTCACGCAAAACCACGATCAGGTCGGGAACCGAATGCTGGGCGAGCGGCTGAGTTCGCTGGTTAGCTTGGACGCTCTCAAGCTGGCGGCCGGACTCGTTCTGCTGTCTCCGTACTTGCCGCTGTTGTTCATGGGCGAAGAATATGGAGAACCCGCGCCATTCCAATATTTCGTGAGCCACAGTGACACTCGGCTCATTGAGGCGGTTCGCAACGGGCGACGGGAGGAATTCGCCGCCTTCGGCTGGCAAGGCGGCGTCCCCGATCCGCAGGACCCGGCTACGTTCGAGCGTTCGCGGCTGCGGTGGGAGCTGCGCGACGCGGGACATCATGCGGCGCTGGCAGAGCTGTATCGCGAGCTGCTGGGATTGCGGCGCTCGCTGCCCGCGCTGGCGTGCGGCAGCAAGGAAGAGATGGAAGTGCACGTTCACGAAGCCGAGCACACGCTGGCCGTGCGCCGCTGGCATGGGAAAAGCGAAGCGCTGGCGGTGTTCCATTTTGCAGACGCAGCAGGTACAGTGAAGGCGGGGTTTCCGGGCGGGGAATGGGTGAGAGTACTGGATTCCTCCGACGCCCGGTGGATGGGACCCGGCAGCCGCATTCCGGAACGGGTTTCCGGAGACGTGGTCCTGCCAATCGGTCCCAAAGCGTTCGTCCTCTTTGCGCGCGTTTGAAGTAAACAGCCCTACATCATGGAACGCTACATCTGCATCCACGGCCATTTCTATCAGCCTCCGCGGGAGAACCCGTGGCTGGAGGCGATCGAGATCCAGGATTCGGCATATCCGTATCACGACTGGAACGAGCGGATCACGGCGGAAGCCTACGCGCCCTGTGCAGTCTCACGCATCCTGGATGGCGAGCAGCGGATCGTCGAGATCGTCAACAACTATTCCCGTATCAGCTTCAACGTTGGGCCTACGCTGCTCTCGTGGATGGAGGAGAAGGCTCCGGAGGTGTACCAGCGCATCCTAACGGCGGATGCCGAGAGCCAGCGACATTTTGGCGGCCACGGCTCGGCAATGGCGCAGCCCTACAACCACATGATCCTGCCGCTGGCCAACCGGCGAGACCGGCAGACGCAGATTCGGTGGGGCCTGGCCGATTTCCGGCGGCGATTTGGCCGGGAGCCCGAGGGCATGTGGCTACCCGAGACGGCCGTGGATCTGGAGACACTGGATTTGCTGGCCGAACAGGGAATCGCCTTCACGGTCCTTTCACCGCATCAAGCACAACGTGTCCGCCCTCTGGGAACCGACATCTGGCAGGAGGTCGGCCAGGGGTCGGTGGACCCTTCTCACGCCTATCGGGTCTTACTCAGTTCCGGCCGCTCCATTGCAGTTTTCTTCTACGACGGCCCGATCTCCCGCGCGGTGGCATTTGAGAAATTGTTGAGCAAGGGAGAGAACCTGGCATGGCGGCTGTTGGCAGCATTTTCCGACGAACGCACGTCGCCGCAGTTGGTACACATCGCCACGGACGGCGAAACCTATGGGCACCACCACCCTCACGGAGACATGGCGCTGGCGTATGCCTTGCACTCGGTCGAGACCAGCGGCCAGGCACGATTGACCAACTACAGCGAGTTCTTGGAACGGCATCCTCCAACCCACGAAGCTCAGATCTTCGAGAACAGCTCGTGGAGTTGCGCGCATGGTGTGGAACGGTGGCGCAGCGACTGCGGCTGCAACTCCGGTCGCACGGGATGGAACCAACAGTGGCGGGCGCCGCTGCGCGCGGCGCTGGACTGGTTGCGGGACGAGCTGGCTGAACCGTTCGAAGAGGCGGCGAGGAACCTGCTTCGCGACCCGTGGGCGGCGCGCGACGGCTACATCGAAGTGCTGCTCGATCGGTCGCGCGAGAACACGGCGCAATTTCTCGCGCGGCATAGTACGCGGGAGCTGACACCGGAGCAGAAGACCCGTGCGCTCAAGCTCCTGGAGCTGCAGCGGCACGCCATGCTGATGTACACGAGCTGCGGCTGGTTCTTCGACGAGCTCTCCGGAATCGAGACGGTCCAGGTGATGCAGTACGCAGGGCGGGCGGTGCAGCTGGCGGAAGAACTATTCGGTGACCACGTGGAAGAGCAGTTTCTGCGGCGTTTGGAATGCGCGAAGTCCAACCTTTCGGAGCACGGAGACGGCCGCCAGGTCTACGAGAAGTGGGTGAAGCCGGCCATCGTTGACCTTCAGAAGGTGGGGGCTCACTACGCGGTGAGCTCACTCTTCGAGAACTACGGAGAGAGCACCCGAACCTACTGCTACGCCGTGGAGCGACAGGACTACCGACTGTTTACGGCGGGCAAGACGCGCTTGGCATTGGGCCGTGCACGTGTCACGTCCGAAATCCATTGGGAGGCGGAGGACCTCACTTTCGGGGTGCTGCACCTGGGCGATCAGAATGTGAGCGGAGGAGTGCGCGGCTACCGGGGCGAGGAGGCCTACCGAGAACTGGTGGACGGGGCGGTGGAGGCGTTCGAGCATGGGGAAGTGCAGGAAGTGAGTCGAATCGTGGACCGGAGTTTCGGGCTGGGGACATACACCCTGAAATTGCTGTTTCGCGACGAGCAACACAAGATCCTGCGCATCATCCTGGGGCATGGGCTGCGCGACGCCGAGGCTGCATACCGCCACGTCTATGAGAACTATGCTTCGCTGATGGCGTTCGTTTCCACCCTCGGTATGGCCCAGCCACGCCGGTTCGCTCTGGCGGGTGAGTTCACGCTGAACGCGGACCTGGAATCGGCGCTGAGCAGGGAGAGGCTAGACCGCGCCCACGTCCAGGCATTGCTGGATGCGGTCCGCCGGACAGGTATCCCGCTGCACTCAGCAGCGCTGGAATTCGCGCTGCGACGAAATCTTGAAGCGATTGCGAGGCGCTTCCGCGAGCAACCCCAGGAGGTCGAACGTCTGGCGGCGCTGGACGACGCGGTTGACCTGGCTCAATCACTGCCCTTTGAGGTCAACCTGTGGCTGGCGCAGAACCTTTACTACGAAGTGATGAGGGAAACATACCCCACGCTTCGAGACAGGGCCGAAGCAGGCGACGAGGACGCGCGTCCCTGGGTGGAACGCTTCCGCGGCTTGGGGGAGCGACTGCGCATTCGCGTGGACTAGATGCCCAGCTTTCACATTCCAGTCGCGACCTACCGCGTGCAGCTCAACTTGGGCTTCCGCTTTGCGGATGCGCGCGCGTTGGTCCCTTACCTGCACGAACTTGGGATCAGCGATTTGTATGCCTCGCCCCGGTTCCAGGCGCGCAAGGGCAGCTCGCACGGCTATGAAGTTGCTGACCCGTGGCGGGTGAACTCGGAGCTGGGGACGGAGCAAGAGTTTGACGATCTTGCGGAAAGACTAAAGTCCTACCGCATGGGAATGTTGCTCGACATTGTGCCCAACCACATGGCGGCCAGTTGGGAAAATCCATGGTGGCGGGACGTCCTGGAGCATGGTCCCGGCTCCCCGTATGCAGCCTATTTCGACATTGACTGGCACCCGGCCACAACCAAAGCTGCCTATTTGCAGGAGAACCGGGTGTTGCTGCCGGTGCTGGGAGACTTGTACGGCAACGCCCTCGTCCGGGGGGAGCTGCAACTGCGACTGGAAGAGAGTGGCCTGCTGGTCACGTACGGGGGGGAGCGGCTGCCCCTGGATGCGAAGTCGTACGGACGGTTGCTGCGGGAGAGCGCTAGCGCGCTGCGCGAATCGGCGGCTTCGGAACTGGCTAGCCGGCTCGAGGACTTGGCGGCCAGGTGCGAGGCCATGCCGCCGCGCACGGCAAGAGAGGCTGAGGCGTTGCGCCAGCGCCGCGCCGCCAGCAAACAGGTGAAGGAAGAGTTGTGGCGGTTGTACACGCGGGAGAACGAGGCGCGCCGGGCGCTGGACAGCATCCTGCTCCGATATAACGGCGTGTGCGGGGATGAGCGCAGCTTCGACGCGTTGGACCGTCTCCTGGGGGAGCAAGCGTACCGGCTGGCGGACTGGCGAATTGCCGCCGAGGAGATCAACTACCGCCGCTTTTTCGACATCAACGGGCTGGTGGGGCTGCGACTGGAGGATTCACGGGTGTTCGAGGCGCGTCACGCCGCCATTCTCGACCTTGTTCGGACCGGGAAGGTGACGGGATTGAGAGTAGACCACGTGGACGGCCTCTACGATCCCCAGATCTATCTGCGCCGTCTGAGCGCCGCCGTTCGGGAAGCGACTCCAGCGGGTGGGGGCCAGCGTCTGTTCACGGTGGTCGAGAAGGTTCTGAGTGGCGGCGAGGTCCTGCCACCCGAATGGCCGGTGAACGGCACCACGGGATACGACTTTCTGAATCGTGTGAACGCGCTCTTTCTCGATGCGGAAGGGGTTTCGCAGCTCGAGACATGTTATGCGAAGTTCGTGAGTTGCTCGACGCCCTTCGCGGAAATCACCTATTCACGCAACAAACTGGTCATGGAGCGCCTATTTGCCGGCGAAGTGCAGGCCCTCGGGCATCAACTTGGCAAACTAGCCGCGCGCGACCGGCGAGCCCGCGACCTGCGCCTGGACGAACTGATGCACGCGCTGGTCGAAGTGACCGCCTGCCTGCCGGTGTACCGCACCTACATTCGAGGTTTCGAAGTGAACGAGCGAGACCGCAGCCTTCTGGAGAGCACGCTGGCGGTGGCTCGCCGCCGTATTCCGGAAGAACTTGTGAGCCCGGCCAGCTTCGAATTTCTGCGACGCGTGCTGAGGTTGGAGCCGCCGTACTACGCTGAGGACCAAAGGAAAGACTGGCTGCGCTTTGTGATGAAGTGGCAGCAATTCACGGGTGCGGTGATGGCGAAAGGATTGGAGGATACGGCCTTCTACGTGCACAACAGCCTGGTATCGCTGAACGACGTGGGCGGTGACCCGTTACGCGAAGCTCTGCCGCTCGGACTGGAGGCGTTCCACCGGTTCAACCAGCAGCGGCTGGTGCAGTGGCCGGAAACTCTCAATGCCACGTCGACGCACGACGCCAAGCGCGGTGAAGACGTTCGGGCACGGATCAACACGCTTTCCGAACTGGCCAATCGCTGGAAGCGCCTGCTGGCGCGGTGGTCCCGGTGGAACCACCAGCACAGGCGCAAAGTGGAGGGTATGCCGGTGCCTCGACCGGCCGAGGAAGTGTTGCTGTACCAAACGATGCTCGGGGCGTGGCCGTTCACGAAAGCAGAAGTGCGGGGATTTGAGGAGCGGCTGCAGGAGTACATGGTCAAGGCTGCGCGTGAGGCCAAGATGCACACCAGCTGGATTCATCCGAACGTCGCGCACGAGGAGGCGTTGCGAGGATTCGTGCGGCGGATCTTGAAAAACAACGGAAGGGACCGCTTCCTGCCCGATTTTCTGCGATTCCAAGAGCGGGTAGCATCGGCTGGCGCCTTGAACGGACTCGGGCAAGCGCTGATGAAGATCGTCTCGCCGGGCGTGCCGGACTTTTACCAAGGGACGGAACTCTGGGACCTGAACCTGGTGGATCCGGACAACCGCCGTCAGGTTGATTTTGAGCGGCGCAGGCGGATGCTGGAAGAGATCAAGCGACGGCACGCTGATGATCCACGGAGGCTGGTGCGGGAACTGCTTCGCAAGTGGACCGACGGAGGTATCAAGCTCTTCCTCCTATGGCGCGCCCTGGGCTTACGCCGGGAGCAACCGCAGCTCTTTCACAATGGCAGGTACATCCCGCTCTTGGCCAGCGCGGCGGCCAGCCGGCACGTCTGTGCGCTCATCCGTCGACACGGCAACCGATGGGTGCTAGCCGCGTCACCTCGTCTGATGGCATCTTTTGGAAAGGGCCTGAACGTCTCGGCAGCGCCGTGGGGAAAGGGTGCGCTTCTACTGCCACGGAATGCACCGCGGCGGTGGCGCAACAGCTTCACGGGCGAAGAGGTTGAAAACGTCGTGCGGCACGGCCAGGCCAGCCTGCCCCTGGCATGCCTGTTCCGCGATTTTCCGGTGGCGCTGCTGGAGAATGTGGCCAAAAGTTGATCGCGCGGGATTCATTTCCTGTCTTAGAGACGCGAGCCATCATTTATCATAAAGAACTGGGCCGCAGTCTCCTGCGTGCACCGTGGGTGGCGGGCCACTCTAGCGCAGGAGGTCAGGCGGATGAAGAAGAGCACCGGGCGAGCCCCTTCCCAACCGGCGGTACTTCCGCCGCCCTCGCGAGTCGTAATCGGGAAGGTGGATCCGGAGATCGACGGTGGCCGTTTTCCCATCAAACGTAGCGTTGGTGAGCGCGTTGACGTAGGCGCACGCATCTTTGCCGATGGCCACGACGTGATCTCCGGCGTGGTCCGCTACCGTCACCTCGAAGACGAAGACTGGTGTGAGGCCGCCCTGGAGGAACTGGCCAACGATCGCTGGCGGTCGAGCTTCCAGGTGACGGAACTGGGCGAGTACGCCTACACCGTGCAGGCATGGGTGGACCGCTTCAAGAGTTGGCGCCGCGACCTCAGGAAGAAGCTCGATGCCGGGCAGGACCTGGGCGTGGAACTGTTGGTCGGCGCGGAACTGGTGGCCAAGGCCGCTGACCGGGCAACGGGTCAGGACGCGGCGCATTTGCAGGGCGTCGCTGCCAGGTTGCGCTCGCAAGCGAAGTCGGATGCTGCAGGCGCAGCGGCCCTGGCATTGGAGGCGAGCCTGGCGGCTCTGATGGAGAAGTACTCGGACCGCGGCCTGGGCGCCACCTACGAACGTGAGCTGAGGGTCGTGGTGGACCGAGAGAAAGCCCGCTTCAGCGCCTGGTACGAGATGTTTCCGCGCTCCTGCTCGCCCACGCCCGGGCACCACGGCACATTGCGCGACTGCATTGGCATGCTTTCGTACGTAGCGGAGATGGGTTTTGACGTTCTTTACCTTCCGCCCATCCACCCTATCGGAAGCACCAACCGCAAGGGCAAGAACAACAATCCCGTTGGCTCACAGGGCGACCTGGGAAGCCCGTGGGCGATTGGCGGAGCGGAGGGAGGACACAAGACGATCCATCCCCAGTTGGGCACGATGGAGGACTTTCACGTCCTGGTGGCTGCGGCTCGTTCCCACGGCCTGGAGATCGCACTGGACATCGCTTTTCAATGCACCCCGGACCATCCTTATGTGAAAGAACACCCGGAGTGGTTCGTTCTGCGTCCCGACGGGACAGTGCAGTACGCCGAGAATCCGCCGAAAAAGTACCAGGACATCTATCCGCTCAACTTCGAGTCTGAGAGGTGGCGGGAACTGTGGGAAGAGCTGCGCAGCGTTTTGGACTTCTGGATCGAACAGGGCGTTCGCATCTTCCGCGTAGACAATCCCCACACCAAGCCATTCTCTTTCTGGGAATGGCTGATCGCGGGGATCAGACAGGAGCACCCGGAAACCATCTTTCTGGCGGAGGCGTTCACGCGGCCGGAGGTGATGTACCGGCTGGCCAAGCTGGGCTTCAACCAATCCTATACGTACTTCGCGTGGCGCAACGGCAAGTGGGAGCTAACCGAGTACCTGACGGAGTTGACGCGCAGCGAGGTCCGGGAGTACTACCGGCCGAGCTTCTGGCCGAATACACCCGACATCCTCACCGAGTACCTGCAGACCGGAGGTCGGCCAGCCTTCATGGCACGTCTGGTGCTGGCGGCCACGTTGGGCGCGAGCTATGGGATCTATGGTCCGGCGTTCGAACTGTGCGAGAACCGACCCCTGCGTTGGGGTAGTGAAGAGTATCTGGACGCGGAAAAGTACGAGATCCGTGAGTGGGATAGGGAGCGGGTCGACAGCCTCCGTTCGCTCATCACGCGCGTGAACCAGGTGCGACGGGAAAACCCGGCGCTGCGCAGCAACGAAGGACTCACGTTTCACCATGTGGACAACGAGCAGATCATCGCTTATACGAAGGCCACCGAGGACCTGAGCAATATCATCCTGGCGGTCGTGAACCTGGATCCGCACCATACGCAATCCGGCTGGCTGGAACTGCCGTTGGAACAACTGGGAATCGACGCGCACCAGCCTTTCCAGGTACACGACCTGCTGGACGACGGACGCTACATCTGGAACGGTCCACGGAATTATGTCGAACTGAATCCGCACAAGCTTCCTGCACACATCTTCCGCGTGCGGCGGCGCGTGCGCACCGAGCGGGACTTCGACTACTTCATGTGAAAAAGGAGCAGGAGTGGCGCGAAGGAAACAGAGCGCAAACGTGGAGCCAGGGGAAGCGACCTGGTACAAGGATGCGGTTGTGTACCAGCTCCACGTCCGTGCCTTTCACGACAGCGACGGAGACGGCATCGGCGACCTCCGCGGACTGACCCAGAAGCTGGATTACTTGCAGGACCTGGGCGTGACCGCGCTCTGGGTGCTGCCGTTCTATCCGTCGCCGCTGCGTGACGATGGATATGACATTGCGGACTACACCAGCGTCCACCCCAGCTATGGAACGTTGCTCGACTTCCGCAACCTCCTCCGGGAAGCTCACCGACGTGGACTGCGGGTGATTACCGAGCTCGTCCTGAATCACACGTCGGATCAGCACGCGTGGTTTCAGCGCGCACGGCGTGAACCCAAGGGAAGCGTATGGCGTAATTTCTACGTCTGGAGCGATACCCCGGACCGCTACCGCGACGCGCGCATTATTTTCAAGGATTTTGAAGCCTCCAACTGGACGTGGGATCCGGTCGCCAAGGCCTATTTCTGGCACCGCTTCTATTGCCACCAACCCGATCTCAACTTCGACAACCCGGCCGTGCATCGCGCTTTGTTCCACGTCGTGGACTTCTGGCTGGAGATGGGCGTGGACGGCATGCGTTTGGATGCCGTGCCGTACCTCTACGAGCGCGAGGGAACAAATTGCGAGAATCTGCCCGAGACGCATGCCTTCTTGAAGGCACTGCGCGCGCACGTGGACAAGGATTTTCCGGGGCGAATGCTCCTCGCGGAGGCCAACCAGTGGCCGGAGGATGCGGTGGCCTACTTCGGTGAAGGTGATGAATGCCATATGGCGTTCCACTTCCCGCTGATGCCGCGCATGTTCATGGCTATCCGCATGGAGGACCGCTATCCGATTCTGGACATTCTTCAGCAGACACCTTCCATTCCACCGCTTTGCCAATGGGCCATCTTCCTTCGCAATCACGACGAATTGACGCTGGAGATGGTGACAGACGAAGAGCGCGACTACATGTACCGGGTGTATGCCAACGATCCGCAGGCGCGAATCAACCTGGGCATCCGGCGGCGACTGGCGCCTCTGCTGGAGCGGAACCGGGCCAAGATCGAACTGATGAACGGTCTGCTGTTTTCGCTGCCCGGAACGCCGGTGGTCTACTACGGTGATGAGATCGGCATGGGAGACAACATCTACTTGGGCGACCGCAACGGGGTGCGCACGCCCATGCAGTGGACGCCGGACCGGAACGCGGGCTTTTCCCGCGCCAACTCGCAGCGCCTGTTCCTCCCGCTGATTATCGACCCCGATTTCCACTATGAATCAACCAACGTCGAGTCGTCGCAGCAGAACGCACATTCCATCCTGTGGTGGACGAAACGCCTTATTGCCTTCCGTAAGCAGCATCATGCGTTCGGCTGGGGAACGCTGGAGTTTCTTTCGCCCGAGAACCGCCGGGTGCTGGCTTTCGTCCGCAGGTTCCAGGAACAGACCATCTTGGTCGTGGCCAACCTTTCGCGGTTCGCCCAATACGTCGAGTTGGATCTTTCCGCCTATAAGGACATGGTGCCCGTAGAGCTCTCCGGGCGCACCGAGTTTCCTCCCATCGGGGAGCTGCCCTACCTGCTGACTCTGGGAGGGTACGCTTTTCACTGGTTCGCGCTGGAGCCGCGGCGCGTGGCTGAGGTTGAGAGCGTGACCGGAGAGATTGCGTCGGCGCCGACGGTGGCCTTCGCGGGAGGGTGGCAGAACCTTTTGCGCAAGGGCGGAAGCCGGTCCCTGGAGCGGGCACTGCCCCGCTTCCTGGTCTCGCGGCGCTGGTTCGGAAGCAAGGCCCGCCGCGTTAAGTCCGCCACCGTCGCCGACGGTGTGCCGCTGCAGCATGACGGAGGTGTGACGTACATTGCCATCGTGAACGTGGAGTATACGGAAGGGGATCCAGAGAACTACTCGGTGCCCCTGAGCTTCGCTGCCGGTGAGCAGGCGGAGCGAATCGAGGAGAGCCACGCGCACTCCATTGTTGCCCGCACCTCAGGACCCGACGGCAAGGGCGTGATCTACGGCGCCATGCGCGATCCAGGGTTTTGTGCGGCCTTGCTGGAAACCATCGCCAGGCGACGCCGGCTGCGCGGTCAGGGGGGTGAGGTGGTAGGCAGGCCGACCCGCGCCTTCCGGAGCCTGCGGGGCGAGACCTCTGATGTCCTGCCTCCTTCGCTGTTGCGAACCGAGCAAAGCAACTCCTCGGTGCTCTTCGGCGATCGGATGATCTTGAAGGTCTTCCGGAAGTTGCAGGACGGCGTGAACCCCGACCTGGAAATCGGCGCTTTTCTTACGGAAAAGACTGGATTTCGACAGATCGCTCCCGTGGCTGGGGCCCTGGAGTACCAGCGCAAAGGGGCGGCTCCGATCACGCTCGGAATCCTGCAAGGATTCGTGGTCAACCAGGGAGATGCATGGCAGTACAGTCTGGATGCGCTCTCGCGCTTCTACGAGCGGGTGACGGCGCTGCCGACCGAGTCGCGGCCAGAAACCATGACCCCGGTTTCGCCGCTCACCCTGGCAAGTCAGGATCTGCCCGAGCAGGCTGGAGCGTTGATCGGAACCTACCTGGAGTCGGCGCGGCTGTTGGGCCAGCGCACCGCCGAAATGCACTTGGCCCTGGCTTCGGATTCGCAGGATTCCGCCTTCGTGCCCGAAGCGTTCACTCCTTTCTACCAGCGTTCGCTCTACCAATCGATGCGCAACCTGGCATCCAACTCGTTCCAGATGTTGCGCCAGCGCATTCCCACACTGCCGGAAGCGGTGCGGTCCGACGCCCAGGCGGTTGTCGGGCAGGAGGCGGCGATTCTGGGGAAGTTCCGCGCTATCACCGAGGGGAAGATTAGCGCGATGCGCACACGCATTCACGGCGACTACCACCTCGGCCAGGTGCTCCACACTGGCGACGATTTTGTGATCATCGATTTCGAGGGTGAGCCTGCGCGTTCCATTGGAGAGCGGCGGATCAAGCGTTCACCGTTGCGGGACGTAGCCGGAATGCTGCGCTCATTTCACTACGCCGCGTACGCGGCCTTGCTGGGCCCGAGCGCGGGCCGCGCCGTTCGCCCTGAGGACCTTCCCGCGCTGGAACCGTGGGCGTTCTATTGGTACGCCTATTGCTCAGCGGTCTTCCTGCGCGCCTATCTGCAAACCGCGGCCGAAGGAGTCTGGATGCCCCGCAATCGAGGGGAACTGCAGCTTCTGCTCGAGGCTTACTTGTTGGAAAAGGCCATCTACGAGCTGGGATATGAGCTGAATAATCGACCCGATTGGCTGCAGATTCCGGTGCACGGCGTCCTCGATTTGCTCAAGGGCAGCTCGGAATCCAGATAGCAAGGCCTTTGCAAGTCGTGACGTCCTCCCGGGGCACGGGACAGGATCAAACCGTGGTGCGGTGCTGCGGAAATTGTCTTTGCCGGCGCCTCTGTTCCTGGGCGAGGTGCCCAGCCGCAGCTTCTACCCTTCGTGCAGAAAGAGTACGGCGGCCAATGGAGGCAGGCTGACCGCAACCGAGAACGGGCGTCCGTGGCAGGGGACGTCCGACGCTGTGACGCCGCCCCAATTTCCCCATCCGCTGCCAGCGTATGCGGTAGCGTCGGTATTCAGCACTTCTTTCCAGAAGCCGCTGAAGGGCACGCCGATGCGATAGCCCACGCGCGGTACGGGCGTGAAATTGAGCGCCACCAGGATGGTACGCTCCCCGGAACGTGCGCACCGCAAGTAAGTGAGGACCGACTGGTCCGAATCGCCGGCATCAACCCATTCGAAGCCGTTCGGAGCGCAGTCCAGTTCGTGCAGCGCAAGCTCGCTGCGATAGAGGCGGTTCAGGTCCTCGACCAGCTTTTGGACGCCGCGATGGCTGCCGTACTCGGTCAGGTGCCAATCCAGGCTGCTGTCATGGTTCCATTCGTGCCACTGGGCAATCTCGCTGCCCATGAATAACAGCTTCTTCCCCGGCTGAGAGTACATGTAGGCGAAGAGCAGGCGCAGGTTGGCGAAGCGCTGCCAATCGTCACCCGCCATCTTGGCGATCAGCGAACCTTTGCCGTGCACCACTTCGTCGTGAGAAAGCGGCAGAACGAAGTTTTCCGTGAAGGCATACAGCATGCGGAAAGTGAGGTGGCTGTGGCGGTACTTGCGATGGATGGGGTCGAAGGCCATGTACTGCAAGGTGTCGTGCATCCAGCCCATGTCCCACTTGAGTCCGAATCCCAGTCCTCCGACGTAAATGGGCCGTGACACCATGGGCCACGACGTGGATTCTTCGGCGATGACCTGAACATCGGGATGCTCGCGATACACGTCCTCGTTGCAGCGGCGCAGGAACTGAATGGCGCCCAGGTTTTCACGCCCGCCGTATTGGTTGGTCACCCACTCGCCTGCCTTGCGCGAGTAGTCCAGGTAGAGCATGGAAGCCACCGCGTCCACGCGCAGGCCGTCGGCGTGATACCGGTCCAGCCAGTAGAAGGCGTTGCTCAGCAGGAAGCTGCGCACTTCGTGGCGGTCGTAATTGAAGATGTAGCTGCCCCAATCAGGGTGGTAGCCCTGTCGCGGGTCGGCGTGCTCGTAAAGATGGGTGCCGTCGAAGTAGGCGAGGCCGTGCTCGTCGGAAGGAAAGTGCGCAGGTACCCAGTCGAGGATCACGGCGATGCCGCGCTGATGCAGATGGTCCACCAGGTACATGAAGTCCTGGGGCGTGCCATAGCGGCTGGTAGGCGCGAAGTAGCCGGTCACCTGGTAGCCCCAGGATCCGTAGAATGGATGCTCCATGACCGGCATGAGTTCAACGTGCGTGAATCCCATGTTCTCGACATAACTCGCCAGCCGCGGAGCTATCTCGCGATAGGAAAGTGAGCGGTTTCCCTCCTCAGGCACGCGCGCCCATGAACCAAGATGCACTTCGTAGATGGAGACGGGACTTTGCAGCGAGTTGCTGCGATGGCGCTGCTTCATCCAATCGCTATCATCCCAGCGGTAGTCGAGATTCCATACCACCGACGCGGTCTTGGGGGGGAGCTCCGACATGACCGCGAAGGGGTCCGCCTTGCTCACCGAGTAGCCAGCGTTACGGGACACAATGCGGAACTTGTACACCTCTCCTTTACCCGCGCCCGCAACGAAGCCTTCCCAGATGCCCGACCGCCCACGCTGATGCAACGGGTGGGCCTGTGCGTTCCAGCCGTTGAAAGTGCCGAGCACGGAGACGCGCTCGGCGTTGGGCGCCCACACGGAAAAACAGGTGCCCGCAGTTCCATCCGCCTGAATGACGTGGGCTCCCAGTTTTTCGTAGAGGCGTGTGTGCGAGCCCTCGTTGAACAAGTGGAGGTCGTCGTCGCCCAGAAGGGAAACGTCATGGCGCAACGCGAACTCGGTTTTCGCAGGCATGGATGGGAAACCCAGATGACAAAAACAGAGCGGCTGTTCTTCAAACGCGATGGAAGCGTGGCCGGCCCAAAACTGGTGTATCGGCTACGAGCTTGGCCCGCCTAGATTCTACGACGTCCTCAGGGTCGGGCTCAAGGTTCACGAGGGAGATGTTGCGGTTGCCGCGTTCGACATCCGCCACATAGTTACGGTCAAGGCCGACGTGCTCGGCGAGTTGGACCTGCGTCCAGCCGCGCTTTTGCAGTAACTGGCGGACGAAAATCTACGGCGAGAGGCTTCGACCGTATCTCGGAAGACTCTGCACCTTTTGCAGAGCTGGACCGGAACATAGTAGGCTTGCCCGCGACACTGGCACGGATAATCGGCGTCCCTTAGAAAGTCAACTCATATCATTTCATTTGGACGGCGCAGGTTTCATTCCCCAAGGGCGGGCAGGAGCCCGGCCTAGAGCTTTCGGAGGGCGGCATGCGCAAGGCGCTTTTTCTCCTTGGGATTCTCAACGACAGCGACATTGACTGGCTCATCGCCCACGGCTCAAAGCGGGAGCTGACGACGAGCGAAGTCCTGATCCAAGAAGGCAAGGCGATCGGAAACATGTTCATCGTGCTGGACGGTTCGTTTGCCGTCTCTGTAGGCGAGGCACAGCGGGAGGTCGCACGGCTCAAGAGCGGTGAAGTGGTCGGCGAGGTGTCGTTCGTGGATTCGCGGCCACCCTCCGCGTCCGTGACTGCGCTCGAGCCCTCCCATGTACTCGCCGTACCGCTGGCCGGAATCACCGGCAAACTGGAAAGCGATCTCCCCTTCGCCGCCCGGTTCTACCGGGCTATTGCGGTGTTCCTGGCTGACCGGTTGCGGCACTCCATCGGGCAGCTGGGCTATGGGAAAGAACCGTCGCCCGGTACCGAGGAAGTGGAAACCGACGAAATGGACCCCGAGGTCCTGGATAGGCTCACCCTGGCGGGAGCGCGTTTTGACTGGCTGCAGCGGCGGCTGCGCGACATCTGACACCCTCACTGAGAGGATGACGCGGAGGACTGGCCATGCTCGGTAGTAAGTCGGACATCTATCGCAAGAGGGCGCTAGAGAACATTTCTTCCCCCGAGAAGATCGACGAACTGATGGTGGTCGTGCGCCCGCAGGACTGGATGCTGCTGTGGTCAGCCGCAGCGCTGCTGGTGGTGGTTCTGATCTGGAGCGTCGTCGGCCGAATCCCCACGACCGTCACCGGCCGCGGTGTTTTCGTCATCCCGCGGCGGGTGCTGGACTGCCCGGCGCCCGCTTCGGGGAGGCTCGAATTACTCGGCATACGCGTGGGCGATGTGGTGCGCCCGGGCCAAGTGATCGGGCACATCGACCAGGGCGAAATCTGGCGCCGCGTGCAGGAGAACCGCTCGCTGCTGGTCGAACTGCAGGCGCAACATCGGGCCAAATCGGTTCTTCAGTCCGAGCAGATGAGATTGCATCGTGAGCAGTACGACCTGGCCAGGAAGACATTGCAGTTGCAGGCCCGTAACTTCCAGACGGAGTTGGGTGAAGCGGAAAGGATGGAGTCCTTTTTGAAGAAGAGACTCGAGAGTCTGCGACATGTGAAGGACCTGGGGCTGATTGCGGAAACCGCCGGGGACCTGGTGGACGCAGAGAAGGACTACGCCAACAACCAGGGGAAGATCAGCCTGATGTATGCGCGCCTGCAACAGGTGCAGGACGAACTGAAACAGACAGAGACCAGCGACAAGGGGTTTGCGCGGGAGATCATGGAAGCCACCACGCAGCGTCAGGTGCAAATGCGCCAACTGGAAGGGCGCATCGCGGAGGACGAGGCCGAACTGCGGAAGAGCAGCGAGGTTCGGTGCGACCACGGAGGCCGCGTGGTCGAAGTAGCAGGTACTCCCGGCCAGTACATGATTGCCGGCACCCCGGTCGCACGCATGGATACAAGCGGGGACAGCGCGTCGCTGGTCGGGTTGCTGTATTTCTCGGTGGGTGACGGAAAGAAGATCCGGCCCGGGATGCCCGTGCAAATCACACCTGACACCGTGGAGCGTCAGCGCTTTGGCGGCATCGTGGGGTCGGTCAACGTAGTCTCGCCGTTTCCGGTCAGCCGTGAGGGTGCGGTCAGCCTGATCGGTAGCGTAGAAGTGGCGCAGAAAATCATGCCTCCCGGCGCCTACATCCAGGTGACCGCCGATCTGGAAGGAGATTCCAGCACCTACAGCGGCTACCGGTGGTCCGCCTCCAAAGGCCCAGAACTGAAGCTCTCCCCAGGGACGACGAACTCGGTACGGGTAGCGGTGGAGGAGCGTGCGCCTATCACCTACCTGCTGCCCTTCCTGAGGTCCGTAAGTGGAACCTACTAGCCAACCGCCGCAATACCGCGAAGGACGGGTCCGCACACCGACCGTGCTTCAGATGGAGGCGGTGGAGTGCGGGGCAGCATCGCTGGCCATCATTCTCGGCTACTTCGGGCGCATCGTGCCCCTGGCTCAGTTGCGGCAGGACTGCGGCGTCTCGCGCGACGGCAGCAAGGCCTCCAACGTCGTCGCGGCCGCACGCCGCTACGGCCTGAACGCCAAGGGGTACAAGAAGGAACTCTCATCCCTGCACGAACTCCGCTATCCCTATGTTGTCTTCTGGAACTTCAACCACTTCCTGGTGGTTGAGGGCTACAAGAACGGTCAGTTTCTTCTGAACGATCCTGAAACCGGACCGCGTTCCGTCAGTGAACAGGAATTCGACGAGTCCTATACCGGGGTGGTTCTGGCCATGGAGCCGGGACCGCAATTCGAGCGCGGTGGCCGCAAGCCCAGCGTCGTGGAAGGCTTGCGAACCCGGCTGGACGGATCGCGCACCAGTTTGCTGTTCTGCATCCTGGCGGGCTTCCTGCTGGTCCTGCCTGGAATCACAGTGCCTGCCTTGACCCAGGTCTTCATCGACGACGTGCTGATCCGCCGGCTGCAAGACTGGCTGCGACCCATTGTCTTGGCGTTGCTGGTGGCCGCAGCGCTCCAGTTTGTTCTTTCTCTGATGCAGCAGAGAGTTCTGCGACGGCTCCGCATGAAGCTCTCCGTGGCCATGTCCAGTCGATTCCTCTGGCACCTGTTGCAGCTTCCGGTCTCCTACTACGCGCAGCGGTTCAGCGGCGAGATCAGCAGCCGCCTGTACCTGAACGATAAGGTGGCCGATGCGCTCTCGGGTCGCTTGGCAACCACCGCGGTCGGTCTGGGCATGACGGTGTTCTACGCCGCGGTGATGCTGCAGTTCGATGCCGTCCTGACGGTCATTGCCCTGGCCCTGGCGGTTGTGAACGTGATGGCGCTGCAGGCCATTGCCCGTCGCCGCAAAGACACGAACCTGAAGCTCGCGCATGACCTCGGCATGACGCATGCGGTAGCCATCTCGGGCTTGCAGGGCATCCGCACGCTGAAGGCCTCCGCGCTAGAGAACGATTTCTTCGCCCGCTGGTCGGGCCACTATGCCAAGACCGTGAACACTTCCCAGCGGATGGCGCTCGCCAATCACTACCTCGGCCTGCTGCCCGGCTTTCTGGCCTTCCTGATGACCACGCTCATCTTGGTAGTGGGTGGGTACCGTGTGCTGGGCGGGACGCTCACCATCGGCATGCTGATCGCCTTCCAGGCCCTGACTGCCAGCTTTTTGCTGCCGGTGAACAACCTGATGGGCTTCGGTGCCGTCATGCAAGAGCTGGAAGGCGACCTGAGCCGGCTCGACGACGTGCTGGAGAACTCCAAGGAGCGTGCCACCCGGTTGTCGGTTCCGTGGGTCGCCAGTCGGCATCCGGTACGATTGGCAGGGTACGTCGACGTCCGTAACCTCACCTTTGGATACAACCGCGCCGCCCCGCCGCTGATCGAAGACCTTTCCTTTCGCCTCCAACCCGGGCAGCGGGTGGCACTGATCGGCTCGACGGGGTCGGGCAAGTCCACCATCAGCAAGCTGGTGGCAGGTCTCTATGAGCCCTGGAGCGGTGAAATCCTCTTCGACGGCGAGGAACGCTCGACTCTGCCGAGGGAGCTACTCACCAATTCCATCGCCATGGTGGAGCAGGATATCGTGCTGTTCGCTGGCACGGTGCGCGAGAATCTGACGCTGTGGGACGCCAGTGTCCCCGAGGAACAGATCGACCAGGCTTGCTGGGATGCGGTCATCGACGAGGCCATCGCCTTCCTGCCCGGTGGCTATAACAGCCAGCTTCTGGAGCGCGCGGCCAACATGAGCGGCGGCCAGGTGCAACGACTGGAGATCGCGCGCGCCCTCGTGAACCGCCCCTCGATCCTGGTGATGGACGAAGCCACCAGTGCGCTCGACGCGGAAACCGAGAAGCTCGTGGATCGAAACATCCGTCGCCGGGGTTGCACGTGCATCATCGTGGCCCACCGGCTCAGCACCATCCGTGATTGCGACGAGATCATCGTGCTCGACCGGGGCAAGGTCACACAGCGCGGCACCCACGAGCAGTTGTGGGCTGAGGAAGGGCACTACCGGACGCTCCTGGCCAGCGAGGGCGAGGCGCTTACGGAGGCGACGCCATCTTGAACTTCGGCGACAGACTGGCCGCGGATTCGATCCCGGTGGAGGGTAACGAGCCCATCCTTCTCGACCATGCCGACACTCTATGGCTGGTCGAGTCTGGCCTCGTAGCTGTGTACGCGGCGAACGAGCATGGCAAAGGCGAGCGTCGCCTCTTGTTCACCGTGGCTGGCGGGCAACTACTGGTACCGGCCGCGACCGGCAACCGCGAGACCGACATGCGTTTGGTCGCGGTTGCCCTTGAGCCGGTTCGCTTGCTGCCTGGCTCGCGCCGCGAACTGGCCCACGCGCTTGCCGGAGGAGACCACCAGGCGCTCTCGCTACTCGAGCGCTGGATCCGCAACCTGGGTAGCGCCATCGAAGCTGAAGGCGATTCGCCTGTCACCGTCAACGTCGACGGCGCTCAATCGGTCGCCCTGCGGCCGGGGGAGCGCATAGGGCCGCAACCGGCCCAGGTCGTCTGGATCAAGGTTGAACGCGGAGCTGTCTGCTTCCTTGGCGTACCAGAACTGCTTCTGACCTCGGCGCATGGGATTTACCCGCTGGGCGGAGGCACATGGCTCCAAGCCACCGAGGAAACCTCCCTTGTGCTTCAGCCGTCGGGTGCCATTCAGGATGAGAATGCGTGCCTTAGCGGCTTGGATCTCCTAGGGACCTACTTCATGCGCTCCCTGGAAATGGGCGATAAGGGGCGCAAGATAGCGGAGGAAGAGAGATTCCTGCGTCGCCAGTGGCTCGATGCGCAGGCGACACGAAGCGCTGTCGCCCGGCTCGCGGCGCTGGTCTCCCCGGTTCGCGAGGAACCGACCGTCTCCGACGGCACGCCCCTGGTAGCTGCGGTGCGCGCCGTGGCCGGTGCCTTGGGGATGGAAGTTCGGGTCCCCGAGGGTTCGGGCAAGGGAGACCGGGACGATCTGCAGCGGGTCTTGCGCGCTTCGGGTATCCGCAGCCGACGGACGACGTTACCCCCAGACTGGTGGACGAAGGACGCGGGTCCGTTGCTGGGATATCTCAGTCCCGAGCAGCGCCCCGTCGCCCTGTTGCGGGATCGGCGCGGGCGAGGGTACGAAATCCGCGACTTCGCCGAGATGCGCCGCATTCCTGTGGATCGCGAGACCGCACAGACGCTCGTGCCGGTCGCCCACACTTTGTATCCCAGCCTTCCCGCCCGCGCCGATTTGCGGGCTGCGGTTCGCTTCGCCCTTCGCGGCCAGGCCCACGAGGCGTGGGTGGTGATGCTTTCGGGCCTTGCCGCCACGCTGGTGGGCATGGCGGTGCCGCTGCTCACAGCGGTCCTCATCGATATGGCCATTCCGGATGCCGACCGTCGGGTGATGCTCCAGGTGGCCTTCGGGCTCGTCGCTGCCACTCTCGGTGCCACGATCTTCCGCGCGGCCCAGACATTGAACAGCTTGCGGCTCGAAGTGGCCGGCGCCTCTACGCTGCAGGCGGCCGTATGGGATCGACTGATGCGCGTCCCGACATCGTTCTTCCGCCAGTTCACCACCGGCGATCTGCACGCGCGCGCCAACGCCGTATCGGAAATCCAGCGGAACCTGAGCGGCAGCACCCTGAACGCGTTGTTCACGGGGTTTGCCTCTCTGTTGAACCTGGGACTGATGTTCTACTTCAACTCCACGCTGGCTGTTCTGGGATTGGCAATCACGCTGGTGGCACTGTTCCTGACCAGCACCTGCGCCTATCGGGCCTCGGCCCTCATTCCGCGGCTGCAGAAGGAGGAGGGCGAGCTGACCGGACTGGTGGTGCAGCTCATCAACGCGGTGCCGAAACTGCGCGTGGCTGGCGCCGAGCAGCGGGCGTTTGCCCGTTGGGCCAGGGAGTACGGCGAAAAACAGAAGCTGGTGGACCGGCTGCGCGGGCTTCAGGACACGGTTGCGATCTCGAATGGCGTGCTTCCGGCGGTATCGCTAGCGGTGGTGTTTCCCCTCGCGGCCGATGCCGTGCGGCGAGCGCAGGAAGGTCTGGCGGACGGCATGGCGTTGGGTTCCTTCCTGGCCTTCAGCGCCGCCTTCGGCATGGTGCTGGCCGGCGTCGTCACCGTGGGCGAAACGAGCCAGTCGCTGGTGACTGTGACCAGCCTGTGGCGCCGCGCCCGCTCCATTCTGGATGCTGAGACTGAACAGAGCTCCTCCGATGCCGACCCCGGCGTGCTCACCGGACGTTTTTCCATCGATCACGTCACGTTTCGTTACCGGGCCGACGGCCCGCTGACGCTCGATGATGTCTCGATCGAAGCCGGGGCTGGCGAGTGCATTGCGCTCGTAGGACCTTCCGGCAGCGGGAAATCCAGCATCTTGAACCTATTGCTCGGTTTTGAGGCGCCACTGATCGGCACTGTATATCTGGACGGGCAAGACTTGAGCGGCCTGAACTGCGAGGCTGTGCGCCGGCAGATGGGCGTGGTGCTGCAAGAGAATCGTCTCATCGCCGGCCCCATCTTTTACAACATCGCCGGCAGCAGTGTCTGCACGATGGAAGAAGCGTGGGAAGCGGCCCGCCATGCTGCCTTTGCCGAGGACATCGAGCAGATGCCCATGGGCATGTTCACCATGGTTTCCGAAGGGGGAAGCAACCTGTCTGGCGGGCAGCGGCAGCGCTTGCTCCTGGCGAGGGCGCTGGTCTCCAAACCGCGCATCCTCATCCTGGATGAAGCCACCAGCGCCCTCGATAACCGCACCCAAGCCATCGTGAGCGAAAATCTGAAGCGCCTGCGAATCACTCGCCTCCTGGTAGCGCACCGGCTGAGTACGGTGCGTCACGCCGACAGCATCTACGTGATCCAGGGGGGACGCGTCTTGCAAAAGGGAACCTTCAACGAACTGGCATCGCAGCCCGGCCTTTTTGCGCAGCTCATGGCGCGGCAGATGGCCTAGGCCCTCGACTTATTTCAGTCCGTCGACGAGATAGAGATCCGAAAGGATCCGCATGTAGCCGTAGACATAGGCGCTTCCGGACCGGCTCGAGCGGAAGCCATAGAGGCCGAGGACGCCGGAAGGATCTCCGGGTTTGAGTTCCTTCCACAATTCTCGTCGGCCGGTCGCAGTGTCCACCAGGAATACCTTCGAGGGAACCTGGTTGGCCTGGAAAACAATCAGCCTTCCGTCTGCGCTCCAACCAGCTTCTTCCTCGTTTTCCAGAATGCCGAGCACCGGTTTTGGTTCGCCGCCATCGACGGGAAATAGCAACACCTTGATGTCGTCACTTCGCTTGCTGCTCGAATAGGCGAGGAGATGCATGCCGTCAGGAGAAAGAATCCTGCCGGAATAGCCCTCAGGGGTGATGGGGCGCGGCTTGCCGCCCTCGACCGCCTGGATGTAGCTCCGCCGCCGCCCCCCGGGTTCAATGCCGGAGAAAACAACCTGCTTGCCGTCAGGAGACCATCCGGCCCGCAGATGGTCGATCTCGTCCGATGTCACGGGCTGCGTCTCGCCGGGACCTCGCGGAATCCGCACAAGCTGGGAGGGTACAGCCAGGGTTCGCGCCAACAGCCACTTTCCGTCGGGCGAGATCCGGTCCGCACGGCCGGGTCCTAGCCGCACCGCCGGGGAGCCATCCATGTCGCGCTTGTACATGACCGGCTCGCCCCGGACCGCTTCGCCGCTCTCGGCAAAAACGAACCAGCTTCCATCCTCGCTGATGTCCTCGACAATGGACCAGTCGAACCAGGAGAGGTCGCGCTCATGCGTTTCGCCGCTCCGGAGGCCGAGGACCCCTAGGCGCGTCAGGTCGTGCGAGAGCAGCACCCGGCCGTCCCGCGCCACGTCGTGCAACGTCAGGTTAGCGGCCTCGCGCAGGATCAGGCGCTCCTGGCCGCCACGCGTGACCGCGTACAGCGCACGCACGCTGCCGCTGCGCGTGCCCGTGAACCACAGCTCTCTGCCATCCGGCGACCACGCCAATCCTTGAATCGTGCTCCAGCCCCCGGACAGAGATGTCTTTTTCCCGGAAAGATCCACGAAATTCACCGCTCCTGCGTCTGATCGCGGTGGATGCTCCAAAAAGGCGACGCCGTCATTCTTGGGAGAGACGCGGGGATGGCTGATGAGTCCGGTTGTCTCGACCAGCACTTTCCCTACGGGATATTCAAGGCGTTCGTGACCGTCTGCGTAGCGCACGATGGTCAACTGCTGCCCATCCGGGGACCAATCCGCCCACTCCACGTCTTGCAGACTCTCACGCGGTGCTCCCCCCGACAGAGGCACGGTCGCCAGAGTACCTACACACCCCAGCAGACCGATCCACCGGCAGCCCAGCGTGACTGCCAGGTCTCCCTTGGAGGAAATCGCCAGAAGGTTCCCCCGAGGCAGCGCCAATGGACTGGATTCCGGACTCTCCGGCCGGGTGGAGTAGACCTGAGCCGATTCCCCGTCCCAGCGGGCGCTATAGACCACAGTCTGCCCATCGGCCGAAAAGCGCGCTTGGTGAATCGTCCCGCGACGGAATGTGAGCTGCTGAAACGCAGGGGGCGCCGCCTTGCCGAGTTGCAGGCCCGCCCAGACTGCAAGCGCGACTGCCGCGAGCGTTGCACTCAAGAGCGCCCAGCGGCGCCAGCGGATTCGCACTTCAGGACGAGGCGCAACCGCTGTGCTGATGTCGGTCAGTCCCGAGAGCTCCCGCAGGTAGAATCCAACGTCCCGTGCCGACTGGAACCGCAGATTGGGATCCTTTTCCAGGCAGTGGCGGACGACCTTCTCCAGAGCCGGCGAGATGCTACGGTTCGTCTCGACGAGTTCGGGCGGGTCCTCTTTCAGGATGGCGCTCATAGTCTCTACGGCGCTGTCGTGACGGAAGGCGCGTTTGCCAGAAAGCATCTCGTACAGGACGGTACCGAAGCTGAAGATGTCCGAGCGGTGGTCGGCTGGCTGGCCGCGGACCTGTTCGGGGGACATGTAGCCGACTGTTCCCATGACACTGCCAGGCCGGGTGCCGCTTTCCAGGGTAGGGGCGCTGGTGTCCGAGCCCGCGCCTTCCCACTCCACCAGCTTGGCCAAGCCGAAATCCAGGATCTTGACCCGATCCTCTTTTGTAATGAATAGGTTATCCGGCTTGAGATCGCGATGGACGATGCCCTTGTTATGAGCCGCTGCCAAGCCGCTCGCCATCTGCATGGCGTAGTCGATCGCCTTGCGTGCGGGCAAGGGACCGGAATTCAGCCTTTCGCGAAGCGTCTGACCTTCGAGAAGTTCCGAAACCACGTAGGGCGAGCCGCTGGGGTCCGTCCCCAACTGGAACACGGTCAGGATATGGGGATGATTGAGAGCGGCGGCCGCGCGGGCCTCCTGCTCGAATCGCCGCAGACGATCGGGATCACGGCTTAGATGGGCGGGAAGCACCTTGACGGCGACCTCGCGGTCCAGGCTGTGGTCGCGCGCCCGATAAACCTCGCCCATGCCGCCCGCCCCCAACGGAGCCAACACCTCGTATACGCCGAACCTGGTACCCGCTGCGACCGGCATGGGAAGTGGTCGAATTTTATGTCGCTGCAAGTTAAGGGTCAACCAAACCTGCAACGCGGAATCTCCTTGTTTCTGGCTCCCGTCAGGCGTAGGCTGTGTGCATCCTCCCACGAGACGCGTTGCTTTATCTTGGCGTTGGCCGTCGCCCCGCTGGTTACAGCTATCCTAAGTGATAGGAATAAGGAGATTGATGCCATGACGACAGAAAAGGACAAGCAGGCCGGCGAACCCGACCCGAAGAAGAATCACGAGAAAGAAGTGGATTCCAAGAAGGGACCTGGAAGCGAGTTGTCCGACTCCGACCTCGACAAGGTGTCCGGCGCGGGCGATCTTCCCGGCGGCGGTCGCGGTTAGCAACCGGTCGGAGAGAGTCTCCACGACGATCTCCTCTCGTCTGGGCGGATCCTATGGTCCGCTCGCCTGCGAGCGGCTAGGCCAGCCCTTGCGTCTTTGACTGTCTTGTGTGTCCACGGCGTGACGGGTGGTAGCTTCGCGCCCCACTTGACGGCTTCGGTTTGGGCTGAGGAAGCCGATCGAACCCTGTCGCAAAGCGATTCTCCCTTCAAGCCTCGTCTACTTGAAAACTCGCCGCTTCAGTTCATGGCCCTCCTCGGCATGCGATGGGCACTGGACAGGCGCCCAACCAGGCGCTTCCTGCCGCTGTGCTAACCTCTTGTAGCCAAAGCTGTGCCGGGATGGCGGAACTGGCAGACGCAGCGGACTCAAAATCCGCCGGGCCGCAAGGCCCTTGCGGGTTCAACTCCCGCTCCCGGCACCAGAAACCCTTGGGAGTGGACCAAGACGCTGGTTCACGCGGGTAGAGTGACCGGCGGTAGGTGAAGCTCCCCGTAATCAAGAGACGCTTACCGAACTGGAGATAGGGCGTCCAAGTAGTTGATTCCCAAGGGAACCTCCGAGAGGAAACTCCCGTACTGCAGCATGCGTCCAAACAAGGAGCGTGGCGGGGTGCTACGCGCAGGGCCGCGATGCCCGGCAAACGGGTCGTCTCACGCTCATCTCCCACCTGATCCCAAGGAGCTCAAACTCATGCGTTCTGTCTTTGTCCTGATCCTGGCGCTTTGCCTGCTGCCGCTCACGGTGGTAGCCGCCCCACACGATGCCAAGGCCGATCTCGAGGCACGGCGCAAGTCGCTCAACAGCATGATTCAGGAGCAGTGGGAGTACACGCTGCGCACCAATCCGGAGTTCGCTTCCATCCTGGGCGACAAGCGCTACAACGACAAGGTTACCGATTTCTCGCTCAAGGCCATCGAAGACGACCTGGCCGAGTCGAAGAAATTTCTCGACCGCTTCGAAACCGTCGACACCACCGGTTTCCCGGTGCAGGAGGCCCTGAACAAGCAACTCATGGTGCGCGACCTTCGCCACCGGCTGGCGGACGCCAAGTGGAAAGAGTGGGAGATGCCGGTCACGCAAATCTCGGGCATCCACCTGGAAGCGGCGCAACTGGTGCAATTGCTGCCGTTCGACACCGTGAAGGATTACGAAGACTATGTCGCCCGCTTGCGGCAGTTTCCCAAGTCCATGGACCAGACGATGGAGCACATGCGCGCCGGCATGCGCGACCACCTGATGCCGCCGAAATTCCTGCTGGAGAAAGTGGTGGCGCAGGCGGAGAACCTGGCCAATCAGAAGCCGGAAGACAGTCCCTTCGCGCAGCCCCTGGCCAGGTTTCCCAAGGACTTCTCCCAGGCCGACCAGACTCGCCTGCGGGCTGAATTTTTGGACGTGATCGGGAACACGGTGCAGCCGGCCTACGTCCGTTTCGCGAAGTTCGTGAAAGAGGAATACGCGCCGCGCGGGCGCACCGATCCCGGCATGTGGTCGCTGCCGGACGGGGCCGCGCGCTACGCCAACCGGGCGAAGCGCAGCACCACCACCGATCTGACGCCGGAGGAGATCCACCAGATCGGCTTGCGCGAGGTGGCCCGCATCGAGCAGGAGCAGCTCGCCATCGCCAAAAAGCTCGGTTACTCGGATCTGAAGAGTTTTCGCGAGCACGTAAAGAATGACCGCGACCTGTATGCCAAGTCGCGCCAGCAGATTCTCGACCTATACCAGAAATACACCGACCAGATGCAGGCCAAGCTGCCGCAGCTCTTCGGACGGCTGCCCAAGGCGGGGTTGAAGATCATGCCGGTGGAAGAGTTTCGCGAAAAGGAAGCGGCAGGCGCGCAGTATCAGCAAGGCACGCCCGATGGCTCGCGTCCTGGGCTGGTGCAGGTGAACACCGGCGAGCCGGAGAAGCGCACTACCATCAGCATCGAATCCACGGCCTACCACGAGGGCCTGCCGGGCCATCACCTGCAGATTGCCATCGGGCAGGAGCTGACGGAACTGCCGGCCTTCCGCCAGCAGGCCTTCTACGGCGCGTTCGCCGAAGGCTGGGCGCTGTACTCGGAGCGTCTGGGCAAGGACGTGGGCTTCTACCAGGATCCCTACAACGACTTCGGCCGCCTGGAAGACGAGATGCTGCGCGCCATCCGCCTGGTGGTGGACACCGGCTTCCACTACAAGAAGTGGACGCGCGACCAGGTGGTGCAGTTCTTCCACGACCACTCCGCCATCGACGAAGTGAACGTGCAGAGCGAGACCGACCGCTACATCGTGTGGCCGGGCCAGGCGCTCAGCTACAAGATAGGGCAACTGACCATCCTGAAGCTGCGCGAAGAGGCCAAGAAAGAACTGGGCCCGAAGTTCGATATCCGCAAGTTCCACGACGCGGTTCTGGGCTCGAGCGCGCTCCCCATGGATGTGCTGGAGTCGGCGATCCACCACTGGATCGCGCAGGAGAAGTCGGCTGCCGGGGTGAAGTCCGCGGGCGCGCCCAAGTAGCCTGGAATGCGAATCAGCCGAGGGGCGGCCGAGCGCCGCCCCTTTTCTGGTTCATAATAGCGGCCGCTATGAGGAAGACGACGGCCCGCCTCGCGGTGATTTTCCTGGCCACGTTGTCGGCGCTTTCCGCCGCCCAAACCGAACCCTTGCGTCCGGAGTGGTGCCGCCAGCTCCCGCGCCCGCAGTACAAGTCCCTGGAGCGCATGAAGGCCGCCGACGGCTGGTTCGAGGTCTATCGCATCCGCCCGGGCGTTTTCGCCATTTACGAGCCCAAGCAGTTCGAGGAAGTCATCTCGTATCTCATCGTGGGTTCCAAGCGCGCCCTGCTGTTCGACACCGGGCTGGGCGTGGGCCGCATCTCCCACGTCGCGCGCAAGCTGACCAA
Source organism: Terriglobales bacterium (assembly GCA_035454605.1). Taxonomy (NCBI): domain Bacteria; kingdom Pseudomonadati; phylum Acidobacteriota; class Terriglobia; order Terriglobales; species Terriglobales bacterium. The sequence continues at coordinate 2,868 of DATIGQ010000203.1, read as the reverse complement.
GCTGCCGGTCACGGTGCTCAACTCGCACACCCACTTCGACCACACGGGCGGGAACGCCGAATTCCGCGACATCCTGGGGATGGACACCGCCTACACGCGGCGCAGCGCGGAAGGAGGGCTGGACCCGTTCGCGCGCGACCTGCTTGCGCCGGAGCGCCTGTGTGGCCAGCCGCCCAAGGGTGTGCGAGGCCCGGTGCCGACCCGCGCCTTCCACATTACGCGGTTCATTCATGACGGCGAGCAAATCGACCTGGGTGGCCGGACGCTCGAGGTGGTAGCCACGCCCGGCCATACGCCGGACTCGCTCTGCCTGCTCGACCGCAAGAACCGGCTGCTGCTTACCGGCGACACGTTCTATCTGGGGCCCATCTACCTGTTCACGGAGGAGACGGACTTCGCGGCGTACGCGAAGTCGGTGGAGCGCCTGGCGGCGCTGGTGCCGTCCCTCGATGGGGTGCTGACCGCGCACAATGTCCCCAAGGCGGAGCCCAGGCAGCTTACGAAGCTGGCCGAGGCGGTGCGCATGGTCCGTTCCGGCAAGGCGCCGGCGAAGACGGTGGAGGGAAGACGCGAATACGACTTCGGCGACTTTTCGCTCTTGCTGGGATCCGATCCGGCCCGCAGCAAATAGGGCGCAGAAAATCGGGCGCGGAAAATGCGAAAGGCGGCCCCAAGGCCGCCTTCGCTGTTACGGCTGAGAAATTAGAGAGGTTGGACGTTCTCTGCCTGCCAGCCCTTCGGTCCCTTCACAACGCTGAACTGCACGGCTTGGCCTTCCTGCAGGCTACGGAAACCGTTCGCCTGGATGGCCGAAAAGTGCACGAAGACATCCTCGCCACTCTGCCGGCTGATGAAGCCATAGCCTTTCGCGTCGTTAAACCACTTCACTGTTCCTTGTTCCATTGTGTTCTTACACCACTTCCTTGATTGGATTTACGCTGAGTTCAACCGGAGGATACTGCAGAGGCAGGACCTGCTTAGCAGAGCCGCTTCACAACCGTTTCGAATTCGACGTTAAATGAAGTATACACGGCATCGCCGCTTTTGACCAGCACATTCTCCCTCGGCTCAGGCCTCTACCAGGAGGATGTCCGGGGCAGGCACCGCCGCCAGCAGCGGAGCACCGTAGCGTGGCTGGCGGATGACCTGGACCCCGGGCCGTCGCCGCTTCATCTCCGCCGTCAGTTGCGCCGAGTCGCTTGCGAAGGACCCGCACAGGATCACCAGGGTGATGCGCTCGTCGGCCAGTGCCTCCAGGCCGCGGACGGCGCCGTAGGCCAGCAGCACATTGAGATGGGCCTTCTTCAGCGCAATCTGGCGCGATGCCACTGAAAGCAAGCCGTCGTCGTCGACACAAAGAATCCTGGTGTTCTCGCGCATTGGGGCACCTTCCTCGGAGAGTCTCTCAATCGCGAAGGCGCCAGGGGTGGCTAGACGGGGAACGAAGCGCGGCGTGTCTTCGAAACCAAGGAATCCAGTATACGCCCGGTTCGGTTCCGCCGCCCGATGCGCTTGCCGGCTACCAAGAAACGTGCCGCTCAGACTCGTGCTCAGGCGTTCTCCCACGCTCCCAACAGCCGCCGCAGCAGGACGAGCTGTCCCAGGTGGTAGGCATTGTGATCGGCCACCAGCAGGGCCTCCCGCAGGATGGTCTGGCCATCTCCCCGGGGGATACGCGCGAAAAGGTCGGTCTTGGGATTGCGTACCAGCGCCTGCATGGCTTTGAGGTCCCTGCGAAACGCGGCCACAGAACGGTCCCACGCGGCAGCACTGGGCGGCGCGGCCGTGTTGGGCCAGTATCCTTCAGGAAACTTGGGCGAAACGTGCTTCCGGTTGCGGCTGAACTCCAGGATGTCCCACTGCGCGATGCGCAGGTGCTCCAACAACTGCCACGCCGTGTGTGGCGCGCCCTTGGCCTTTCGGCCGCGCAGGCGGGCAGGAAAGCGGGCGACGGTGTCGTCGAAGCTCAGGTGCGCGCCACCCCCGCGCAGCACGTAGAGCAGGTGATCGCGCAAGGCGGCGTCGGGATTCTTCTTCATCGTCGGCTACGTTCGCAACAGGGAAACCAGGTCGGCGATTCTCCGCCCGCGTGGCAGGAACGGATGTGCGGTGATCTGTCCCTGAAACTCCGGCGCCCAGCGGCCGGGAATCTGCGTGCGGCATTTCGGACAGGCGCCGTCGGACGTCAGGTGGTAGCCGAGGATCATGTAGCCGTAGCGCTCGATGAGGGTTGTGCCGCACTGGTGGCAGCGGGTGTTCTCCCACTCGCCCACCTGGCCCGGCAGATTCCCGGGATAGATGTAGCGCAGGCCGGCGGCGCGGCCGATCTCGGCGGCGCGGAGCAGCGTCTCTGCCGACGTGTTGTCCGGCCCGGTCATCTTGTAGTCCTGGTGGAACGCGGTGCAGTGCCAGGGGATGAAGGGGGACACGCCGGCGACGAACTCCGTCAGGCGCTTCAATTCATCATCGGTGTCATTGAAGCCGGGGATGACCAGAGTCACGATCTCCAGCCAGAAGCCCATCTGGTAGAGGCGCTTGATCGAGTCGAGGATGGGTTCGAGGCGCCCACCCAACTGCCGGTAGTGTGGGTCGTCAAAACTCTTGAGGTCCACTTTGTAGAGATCGATCCATGGCCGGATGTATTCCAGGACCTCGGGTGTGCCGTTGCCATTGGAGACGAAACCTGTTTTCAGGCCCGCGGCGCGCGCCTTCTTGAATATGGCGACGGCCCACTCGGCGGTGATGAGCGGCTCGTTGTAAGTGCTGACCAGGACCTTGCCGCCCTGGCGAAGAGCGTCTTCGACCATCTGGTCTGGGGTCATGCCGAGCGGTGGCGACACTGCCGTGGGGTCGCGCAATGCCTGCGAC
>DATIGQ010000202.1 GCA_035454605.1 Terriglobales bacterium | reverse complement strand
CGTGCTCTTGCCGTCCACCACCACGCTGTCCTGACCGGCCTTCACGTCGTTGGGCAGGTTGCCCAGGATGGAGTCGTACTTCAGCAGGTGGGCCAGCGTCTTGGGGTCGGTGAGGTCGTTGACGGCGACGAACTCCAGCTCTTTGTCGCCGATAGCGGTGCGCAGGATGTTGCGTCCGATGCGGCCGAATCCGTTGATGCCGACTTTGATAGCCATGTGTCCTCCCGGGAGAAGTGCGCCGTGCGACGCGCGCGCGGGGCTGGAATCGTGCAGAAAGGAAATGCTAACACCCGGGCCCGCGCGGAGCCAACCGCGCGAGCGCGAGCCGTCAGCTATCAGCCGTCAGCAAGAAAGCACTAAGCGGTTAGCAATAAGCTTTGGGTGCCCCACGTTCGCGCTGCTCAGGCTTTCCTCGAGAAGCCCGAAGGGCGAAACCTGAAACGCTGACGTGCCAGACCTGACACCCGGTCTATAATCCGCCCAGCCATGGCCATGGCAGCCGGAACCCGGCTGGGCCCCTACGAGATTCTTGCGCCGGTGGGCGCGGGGGGAATGGGTGAAGTGTATCGCGCCCGCGATACGCGTCTGGGGCGCGAGGTCGCCATCAAGGTCCTGCCTTCGCATCTCGCAGGGGCCGAGCTTCGCCAGCGCTTCGAGCGCGAAGCTCGGGCCATTTCGGCGTTCCAGCATCCCCACATCTGCACCCTCTATGACATCGGCGAGCGTGAGGGCTCGATATTTCTGGTGATGGAGTATCTCGAAGGCGAGACACTGGCCGACCGCCTGACCCGGGGACACATGCCGATCAGCCAGGTATTAAAGAGCGGCATGGAGATCGCCGACGCCCTCGACAAGGCGCATCGCCACGGTCTCATCCATCGCGACCTCAAGCCCTCCAACGTCATGCTCACCAAGAGCGGCGCCAAGCTGATGGACTTCGGCTTGGCGAAAGCCATCGAGCCGGCCTCGACCGGGAACGCGCTTAGCGCCATGGTGACTGCTGAAAGGCCGCTGACGGAGGAGGGCGTAATCGTGGGGACGTTCCAGTACATGGCGCCGGAACAACTGGAAGCGCGTCCCACGGACGCGCGCACAGACATCTTCGCGCTGGGGGCCGTGCTCTACCAGATGGCCACCGGCAAGCCGGCCTTCAACGGCCGCACCAAGGCGAGTCTGATCGCCTCCATCCTGGCGGCCGAGCCTCCACCCATGACGGCGCTCGAGCCCCGGACGCCGCCTGCGTTCGATCGTGTAGTGCGTATCTGCCTGGCCAAGGATCCTGACGAGCGTTGGCAGACCGCGCACGACGTGAAGCTCCAACTGGAAGGCATCCTCCTCGGCAGCACGCAGGCTGCGGAAGCTGTGCGGGCACCGGGTCGGCGCTGGCGCGCTGTGTTGCCATGGGGCATCGCCCTGCTGACGCTGGTTCTCGGCTTCGCCGGCGGACGGTTATGGCGCAGCTCTCCCGCGGCCCAGCCCAGGGTCCGCTTCTCCATTGCGCCGCGCAACCCGCCCTTGTCGCCCTACTACGTCAAGGTTTCCCCGGACGGTCGGGCACTGGCTTATCTCGTCACAGGAAACGACAAGAAGATTCATATTGCAGTTCGCTGGCTGGACTCGGGCGAGGAGCAGCCAGTGGCGGGCACCGAAGGAACCAACGCTTTCTTCTGGGCGCCAGACAGCCGGGCACTGGGCTACTTCGCCAACGGCAAGCTCTACAAGATTGCGTTACCGGGTGGCAGCGCAGAGGAAATGTGCAGCGGGCAGGGTTCACCGGTGCAGGCCAGTTGGGGTTCACGGGGGGTAGTTCTCGCCGCCCAGTTTCCTACCGGTCCTCTCCAGGCCACATCTGTGGCTGACTGCAAGGTCAGCGATGCCACCCCACTGGATACCGGCGGCGGGGAGCTGAACCACATGTATCCCCAGTTCCTGCCGGACGGCAGCAGCTTCCTGTTCGCGGGCCGCAAGCCGGGAGAGAAGGGCGACGAATTCTCCATCTATGCGGGAAAGTTGGGCACCCACGAGCGGCACCTGCTGGTGGCTCAGGGTTCGCGGCCCCACTACGTAGAACCGGGCTTCCTGGTGTTCAGCAAGTATGGGCGCATCTTCGGCCAGCGCTTCGACCCCAAGACCCTCAAGACCGAAGGCGCAGCGTTTCCTGCGCTCGATGAGCGGGTGAATTTTTCCTACACCTTTCGCTGGGCGGAGTACTCGGTTTCACCGAACGGTGTGCTCGCGTATCAGCACGACCTCAAGAAGGAGCAGCAACTTACCTGGGTGGACCGCGCGGGCCGGGAGATCGGACGCATCGAAGAGCCGGCGTTCTATGACGAACTCGCACTCTCTCCCGACGCCACCCGGGTCATCTCCGGACGCATGGACCCGGAAAACAACCAGCGCGACCTGTGGGTCTATGACATTCCGCGCCGGCTGTGGAGCCGCCTGACCTTCAATCCCAGCATCATTGCAAACCCCGTCTGGGCTCCGGATGGGAGGAGCGTTCTGTTCGCGGCCCTGCGCCAGGGCAAATACCGCATTTATCGGCAGGATCTCTCCGGCGGCCCGGAGCAGCTCTTCCTTGAAGCGAAACAAGATGCCTGGCCGGACGATTGGTCGGCCGACGGGAAACTCGTGCTCTTTGAAGAGCTCGTGGGCCAGAGCACGGTTTTGCGTCTCATCGATTCTTCGGGAAAGGGAGAACCGGTCTCCTTCGCCTCTGCTCCGAACTATGACGAGTATGGGGGCCGGTTCTCGGCCGACGGCCACTGGGTGGCTTACGTCTCCAACGAGACCGGGAGCGAAGAGGTGTACGTCCGCGGCCTGTCAGGCGGGCAGAAATGGCGCGTTTCCTCCGCTGGCGGCACCTACCCGGAGTGGAGCGACGATGGCCACGAACTCTTGTACTACTCCGCCGACCACAAGCTGGTGGCAGTGGACGTCCAAATCGCGGGCACATTTCACGCTGGTCCTCCGCACCCACTGTTTGCTATCGAACTGGACGGGTACTACCGCTACGACCACCGCAACCGCCGCTTTCTGATCCCCCGCGCTAGTGCGACCACCAGTAACACCCTCGACCTCCAGGTGGTGGTGAACTGGTCGCCGGCACCGGGCAACTAAGCTGCCCTCCTGCAGTCCATGACCGGATACCCGACACCTGAGACCTGCATCCCGTGACTCCCGTCACTGCGTCCTTCCACGTTATCCGGCTAGCCTGAAGCTGCTCTCAGGGCAGGAGGTACTGGTCTGCCCGGAGCGAGGCCCGCCATGAAGACCAAGGAAAAAGCCGCCAGGAATGCTGCCACGAAGGGCACAGCCAAGACCGGCAATGGCGCCAAGAAGCCCGCGCGGGAAGAGGCGCATCATGCCCAGGAGCCCTATCGCATCCGCACGCGGCTGATTCACGGCACCTCGAAGACGCCCAAGTGGGACTACACGCACCACGTCATCCCGCCCATCACGTCGTCGGCCACCTTCCGGCTGAGTTCGTCGCAGCGCGGGGCCAAAGGGTTCTTCGAGTTCGCCTGCGACACCATCGACGTCACCCGCAAGGTGCCCATCTACATCTACGACCGGCTCGACGAGCCCACGCGCGGCATGCTGGAAGAGAACCTGGCGCTGGCCGAAGAAGGCGAGATCGGGGTGTGCTTCGCCACCGGGATGGCGGCCATCTCGGCGGCCCTGAATACGCTGGTGGAATCGGGCGACGAGATCGTGGCGCACGACACGCTCTACGGCTGCACCTTCAGCTTCCTTACCAACTGGCTGCCGCGGCAGCGCGTGACCACGCGCTTTGCCAACCTGCGCGATCTGAAGGCGTTGGAGAAAACCATCACGCCGCACACCCGCGTGGTGTACTTCGAGACCCCGGTGAATCCCACCATGGAGCTGATCGACATCGGCGCGGTGCGTGAGGTCGTGGACCGCGCCAATCGCAAGCGCAAGCTGGAAGAGCAGATGCACGTGGTGGTGGACAACACCTTCGCCACGCCCTACTGCCAGCGTCCGCTCACACTGGGCGCGCATGTGGTGGTGCAGAGCCTGACCAAAGGCATTGGCGGGTTCGGTACGGACATGGGCGGCGTGGTCATCGGCCCGCGCTCCATGCACAACCACCTGATGCTCTATCGCAAGGACTTCGGCGGCGTGCTCTCGCCCAAAGCGGCATGGAACATCCTGGTGTACGGATTGCCTTCGCTGGCGGCGCGCATGGCCAACATGCAGCGCACCGCGATGCACGTGGCCCGGTTCTTAGAGCAGCATCCCAAAGTGGCGCACGTGGACTACCCCGGCCTGGCATCGTTCCCGCAGCGGGCGCTGGCCGAAAAGCAGATGGTGGATTACCGCGGCAAGTTCGCTCCCGGCTCCATGATCTACTTCATCCTCAAGGACCAGTCAGGCTCGAACGAGCGCGCCGAGCGCTTCATCAACTACATCGCCGACAAGGCGTATTGCATCACGCTGGCGGTGTCGCTGGGACAGATCAAGACGCTGATCGAGAACCCGTACTCGATGACCCATGCCGCCTATGCGCATCGGCCGGAGGCGGCGGGCGACGACAACGGCAAACATGAGCTGAAACTGGAAGACCACGGCCGCGGCGTGGTGCCCGGCGGCATCCGCCTATCGATTGGCCTGGAAGACCGGCACGACCTGATTGCCGACCTGGAGCGAGCGCTGGAAGTAGCGTAGGAAAACCACTTTCAGCGATCAGCGTCAGCCAAGGCAAAAGCACCAGCAAAGGCGGGGTCAACGCCACGGTTGACCCTCTGCGGGCGCCTCCGTAGAATCGAAGAAGGCCGCGTGGTTTGCGGCCGGCTCGCCTTTCCGCTGCCCCCTCGTTCAATGGTAGGACAGCTGACTCTGGATCAGCATATCGGGGTTCGAATCCCTGGGGGGCAGCCAAGCATACAGCCGAGGATTCGTTTGGGTAGAGGTCCCTCGCTGCGCTCGGGATTTCGGCTGCGGGCTCCCGGCCGCGTAGCGGCCTCACGCCGCAGAGCGCCTCAAGTTCGAATCCCTGGGGGGCAGCCAGAAACCCAGTTTCAAGTTTCGAGTTTCCGGTTTCCGGTCGGATTCTGCACTGTCCGCAAGACGCGAGATTGTGTCACGGGCTCCGGCCGTCATTGGCAACCTCACGTCCTGCTTCACACGGCGAGCGCCATCATTTGGGGGATGGCAGGCCAGCGCGCGCCGGTCCGGCGGTTGCGGGGACCGGTTTTCCATCCTTGGAACGAGGGGTGTTGCGGGCGGCCTCTTTCTTTTCAGCGGGGAGATCAGCCGCAGAGTGAGCGGCCGTGTTCCGGTGGATCACTCCCAAGTCCACGGACTTTCCGGTGCGAGAGAAAGTCTGGAAGTGGAGTTCGTCGCCGGCGATCTCCACCAGCATGAAGGAAGTATCGGCGTCGAAGCCGGCGGCGGTGAGATCGGATTTCCTGAGGCCGCCCTTGCGCAGCTTGCCGGAAGCGCCCTCGGTAAAGTAGTGGATCCCATTCTGGGGTTTGATCCGCTCATAGACGTGCTCGTGCCCCTGAAACACCACGTCCACACCATACTTCACGAACAAGGGCTCCAGGATGGAGCGCAATTCGGTGGAGGAGCCGTGCTTGGTCCCGGAAGAGTACAAGGGGTGATGGAAGTAGGCGATCTTCCAGTCCGATCCGGAACCCTTGAGTTCGCGCTCCAACCAGGCCAGCTGTTCCGGGTCCATATAGTTGCTGTCGAGGGCAAAGAAGCGGACGTTGCCCTTCTTGAAGGTGTAGTAGCGCTTTCCATTCATGTTGAAGTGCTGATAGAAGCGCTGGTTGGTCTCGTCGTGGTTGCCCAGGGAGGCGTAGAACTCGATGCCGCCATCGAGCAAGGTCTTGTAGGGAGTCTCGAACTTCTTGCGCATGTTCGAGGGACTCTCGCTGCCATAGATGTTGTCCCCCATCATGATGACGAAGTCGAAGGGGAACGTCTGGCGGGATTGCGCCATGCGCTGGGCGACGTCGTACTGGGTGCGGCCGCCGGTTCCCATGTCCCCGATGGCGGCGAAGCGAACCGAGTCCGCATTGGTCGGCAGGTCCACCCTCTGGGCGCCCGCCGTCAGGGCCAGCGCAATCAGCAGAGCGAAAAGTGAAGAAAGACGGCGCATAAGTCACCTAAGGGTTCAGCCACGCATGGGCGGCATGACCTCCGGAATGAAATCCACGACCACGTTGGTGGTCATATCCACCAGCACAAAATCGCGTCCCACGATGCGGTAGGCGACTTCCTTGGGAAGTTCGGGGAGCTTCAACAGCAGCGTAGGCGGCATGGTGGTGACGGGCAAAGTATCGGGATAGGTCTGATTGACACGCAAGGAAATCGAAGACACCGGATCCCCCTGGCGAATGGTGCGAATGGCTGCCGGCGCCTCAGGCCCGCGAAATTCGCGACGGATGAGGAGGGCAAACTGGGCGCTGATCTCGGGCGTGAAAATGTCGCCCCGTTTGGCGCCGGCACGGGCCTGGCGCAGCTTTCCGGCAAGCGCCTGCTCGTGCTCGGCGATCTGCTCCGCGGTCCGCTTGGGCTTCAGCGGGGGCACAGAGTCGTCCACCCGCTTGCGCAGCTTGACGTAGTCATCCACGCGCTTGCGGAATTCGCTCAGGAC
>DATIGQ010000201.1 GCA_035454605.1 Terriglobales bacterium | reverse complement strand
GAGCGGCGCTGGGTGATTCCCGCGGCCTGGCTCGCCGTCGTGCGGGAAGGGCTGGTGGCGGAGTGGCGCGTCTACGCCGACAACGAGCCGGTGTGGAAGATCATGGGCGTGAAACGCTACTGACGGATCTCCACCACCGCCACCTTGTTCACGCCGCTGCACGCCAGATACAGCCGCCCGTCCGGCGTGCCGATCATGTGGCGCACCACGCCGCCGCCGGAGGGGATAGGCCAGCTCCGGAACGCCTTGGTGCGCGGATCGAAGCGCACGAGGGTGTTCGGAGTGACGCCCGCTTCGCTGAACCACACCATGCCGTCCGGCGTGATGGCGATCCCGTAGGGATTGGGCAGGGGCTGGCCCGGCGTGGCCCACTCTTCCACCTTGCCGGTCTTCGGGTCCAGGTGGCCCAGGTAGCCGCGTGCGTAGTCGGTGTAATAGAGGGTGTCGTCGGAAGCGACGGCCAAACGCCGCGGCCGCGCCCCTTCCGGCAACGTGTACTCGGTGATCTTCAAGGTGTTCGGATCGATGCTGGCCAGCTTGTTGCTGTTGAACTCGCAGAAAAAGGGCACGCCTTGGGAGTTCACCACGATGCCGTAAGGACGCGAGTTGGGCGTGGGCGATTCCCGCAGTTCCACCTTGCCGGTCTTCGGATCCAGCCGTCCGACCATGTTGCCGCGTTGCACCGTGAACCACAGCACGCCCTTCTGGTCGAAGATGGGCGTGTGCGGGTCCACAGCTCGCGCATCCGGCATGGGATATTCGGTCACCGTGCCGGTGCTTGGATCGAGCCTGCCGACATGTCCTTTGTAGTTGCCCGTGTACCAGATGTTGCCCTCGGCATCGGCCACCAAACCGTGCGGACCCGACTGCGGCGTATTCATCGCATACTCGCGGATCGTGCCCGTCTTCGGGTCCAGCCGGCCCAGCGTGTTGGCGTTCTGGCCCGTGTACCACAGGGCTCCGTCGGGGGCGATAGCCGGGTCATGCGGCCGGGAAGAGGCCGTCGGAACGTCCCACTCGCGAATCTGAACGTCGACCTCGCCGGTTGGCCCCGCGGCCAACACGGCGGCGCCTGCCAGCAACAGGAAAACAGCGAAGCAGCGTAGGCGCATCACTTTCCTCCCGTCAGGAACCTGTACTGCGCGTCGCTGAGTGGAACCACCGACAAACGGCCCTGGCGCACCAGCGGCGAATCGGCGAACAGGCGATTCGCCTTGACCTCGGCGAGCGTCACCGGCGTTTTGAGGGCGTGCCCCGCTTCCAGGATCACCTGGGGCGCTTTCGGATCGCTGGCATCGACTTTGACCACCGACGCCGTGCCCACCGCGCGCTTCTCGTCGCCGGTGTGGTAGATCACCAGCTTCTCGCCGGGCTGCATGGCGCGCAGATTCTTCAGCGCCACGGGGTTGGTTACGCCGTCCCACAACGTCTTCTTGTCGCGCACCAGGTCGTCGAAGGAATACTCCGACGGTTCGGTTTTCAACAGATAGGGCATAGAGAGAAATTACCAATTACAAGTTCAAGATTACAAATTTCCTATTTCTTCTTAACCTTCATCAGTCGCTTACCCGCCTCATCCAGGGTGGCGTCCCTCTTGCAGAACGCGAAGCGCACCTGCTGGGCGCCGTCGCGTGGATTGCTGTAGAAGCTGGAGCCGGGCACCACGGCCACGCCAACCTCCTGCACCAGATAGCGCGCAAAGGACACATCGTCAGCGAAGCCGAAGTCGCGAGTGCCGGTCATGATGTAGTACGCGCCCCGCGGCACGTAGGCGCGAAACCCGGCGGGGCCAAGCGCCGCCAGCATGCGGTCGCGCCGCGCGCGATACGCTGCCGCCAGTTCCTGGTAGTACGACTGGGGCAGACTCAGCGCCGCCGCGCCGGCCTCTTGCAGCGGCGCTGCAGCGCCTACGGTGAGGAAGTCGTGCACTTTGCGAATGGCTCCGGTCAACGGCGGGGCCGCCACCGCCCAGCCCACCCGCCAGCCGGTGACGCTGTAGGTCTTCGACATCCCGTTGATGGTCACGGTGCGCTCGCGCATGCCGTCCAGGCGCGCGATGGAGATATGTTCGGCGCCGTCGTAAAGGATGTGCTCGTAGATCTCATCGGTGAGGGCGAGCGCGTCGAACTCCACGCACAGGTCGCGAATGAACTCCAGTTCGGTGCGCGTGAACACCTTGCCGGTGGGATTGTTGGGCGTGTTGACGATGATAGCCTTGGTGCGCTGGTTGAAGGCTGTGCGCAACTCGTCGCGGTCGAACGTCCATTCGCCCGCAGGGTCTTCGGGCGGACGCAGCTTCACGAACCGAGGCGTAGCGCCGGAGAGGATGGCGTCCGGCCCGTAGTTCTCGTAGAAGGGCTCGAAAATGACCACTTCGTCGCCCGGGTTGGTCACCGCCATCATGGCCGCGATCATGGCCTCGGTGGAGCCGCAGCAGACGGTGACCTCACGTTCCGGATCGACCTCGAGTCCCTGCCACACTCCCATCTGCCGCGCGATGGCGTCGCGCAGGCTCTTTGCGCCCCACGTGATGGCGTACTGGTTGATGTCGGCGGCGATGGCTCGCTGCGCCGCGAGCTTGACCTCTTCGGGCGCGGGAAAGTCGGGAAAGCCTTGCGCCAGGTTGACCGCGCCGTAAAGCATCGCCTGGCGCGTCATCTCCCGGATCACGCTCTCCGTGAACCGCTCCGCTTTCTCGCTGACCATCCGCTTCGTGGACACTTGGTTCTTGGCAGGCACGATGGTCTTGATCACTCCGTCTTTCCGCGCGTTTCCAGCCAGAAGGAGACACCTTTCGGCGGCACGCCCTTCAACTCCGATCGTGACCAGAAAGGCTGCAAAGCTTCCATCACGTCCGGCTCCTTACTGATGAACGCATTGGGGAGCACGATGCTGTAGTTCTGGTGCCCGGCGAGCAGGCTGGCGGCCAGCAGATACTGCTCCGAGTAGTACCACTCGGCGCGCTCCGGCATGTAGTCGTACGGCAGGTCAATGTCGTGGATGTGCGCCAGCACGCCGGGCTTCAGCCGCGGCAGCACGTCAAGAAAGAATACCGTCGCGTCGGAATTCATAAAGCTGCGGTGCGAGCCGTCCACGAACAGGATATCGCCGGGGCCGAGCTCGTCGAAGCGTGCCAGCGCCACGTCTTCCATTCCGTGGCGGATCACCTCGTCGCAGAGGGCATCGATCTCGGCGCGCGGCCGCGGATCGATCGAGATCACGCGCGTGCTCAGCCCATGGTCGCGAAGCGCGCGCCGCACCACCTTGGTGGAATAGCCTGAGCCTACTTCCATATAGCGCGCCGGCTTGCGCTGCGCCACCAGCGAGTACAGCGCCAGCGTGTCCAGTCCGTCCAGCCAGTTGTTGATCCAGCAGGGATCGGCGGAATTCTTTTCCGCGCGCAGCGGAATCCTCACCAGGAACGGTTCCAGCGTCAGGAAGCTCTGCAAGGTTTGCCGATAACGCTGGCGCTCTCGCGAGAACAACTCATAGAGCTGCGGGTGCGGAGGCTTGCCGTAGCCGTAGCGCGGAACCGGCCGCACCGCGTAGTCGAGGAAGATCGGATAGTAGCCCTTCAGCAGGCGCGGGATGTTGTACAGCACGTACAGGAACCCGTTCCGCCGCGCGAATCGCTTCAGGGCCTTGGCCATGGAACCCACACTTATAGCAGCGCCGGCCTCCACTTTGCACGTGGGGAACCAGGGGGCCCGCCGGCCACGCAGAATGCGCGTCTTTTGCCTTACCGCTGGCCACTTCCGCGGTCTAATGGTGTGGATGGAAGAGAGCGATGCCGCCATTGTGGCGCAGGTTCGCCAGGGCGATCGCGAGGCTTTCCGGAGTCTCGTGGAGCGCCACAGCCGTGCTCTTTTCCGCCTGGGGCATCGCATGACAGGCAACGTCCAGGACGCGGAGGAAATCGTGCAGGAGACCTTCTTGCGCGCCTATCGCCGGCTGGATGGTTTCGAGTCGCGCTCCAGCTTCAAGACGTGGCTGTTCCGCATCGCCACCAACTGTTCGCTGGACGTGATCAGCCGGCGTCAGCGTGCCGAAGAGGTGCCGTTGTACGACCCGGAGCGTGAACCCATGCACGAATTGCCGCTCGCTTCCGAGGCTCCCGGGCCGGAGCGCGAAGTACTCAGCCAGGAGGTCAGCCGGCGCCTGGCAATCGCCATGCACCAGTTGAGCCCGGTAGAGCGCGCCGCGTTTGTGCTGCGTCACTTTGAAGGCATGTCGTTGGAGGAGATCAGCAGCTTGCTGGGCGTGAAACGGGACAACGCCAAGAACAGCGTCTTTCGCGCGGTCAAGAAGATTCGCCGGCATCTTGAGCCGGTGGCAGGATCCCGCTCATGAGCCATCTCAGCGAAGACCAACTTGTGCTTCTGTACTACGGTGAGACCGAAGATGCAGGCGTTTCTCGCCAGCACTTGGAATCCTGCGCTGCCTGCCGCGCCGCTTATGCGGCTCTGGAACGCAGCCTGGCGAGCGTGAGCGCGCTCCCCCTTCCTGAACGTGACGAAGACTACGGGGCACACGTTTGGCGGCGGCTCGCGCCGCGTCTCGCCCCGGAGCCTAGACTGACGCGCCTGTGGAGGTCGTTGGTTGCCGGTCCCATCTGGATGCGCGCAGCCGTGGCCGCGGCTCTGGTGCTTGCCGCGTTCCTCGCCGGACGCTACTGGCCGCGGCCAGAGCCTGCGCTGGCTCCTGCCGTGGTTTCTGCTCCTGCCAAGGAGCGCATTCTGCTGGTGGCGGTGGGAAACCACCTGGAACGTTCGCAAATGATCCTGGTAGAGCTCGCCCACGCCGAGCCCGACGGCGGAGCGGACATTTCGGCCGAGCAGCAGCAGGCCCGCGGCCTGATTGCGGACAACCGTCTCTACCGCCAGGCGGCCGCGCGCGCCGGTGAAACGGGCACCGCACAGGTGCTCGACGAGTTGGAACGCGTTCTGATCGAGGTCGCCAACAGCCCGTCGGAGCTTTCCCCGCGTGATCTGGAAGCCATTCAGCACCGCATCCAGTCGCAGGGGATTCTTTTCAAGGTTCGCGTTCTGGCCACACAGGCGCGCCGCAGGAGTAAGGCCGCGCCCAGCGCCATTCCCAAGGGGAGAACATGAAACACTTTGTAACCGCTCTGATCTGGATCTCAGTGACGGCCACCGCCGCCTCTCAGACTGCCGCCACCCCCGCCACGCCGGCCGCGCCCGCCACTGCGGCCGCGCCCGCCACTGCGGCTAAGCCCGCCACTGCGGCTACGCCCGCAACTCCGGTTTCGGAGGAGGATCGGCTCTACAAGCGGGGAACGGATCTCCTCAACCAGGGCGAATGGCAGGATGCGGCCGAAGCCTACCGTCAGGCTGCAAAGCTGCGCGGCCGCCGCGCCCCGGCTGCGCTCTACTGGACAGCCTACGCGCAGAGCAAACAGCGCCAATACGCGGAGGCCCTGGCGACGCTGGCCGAATTGCGCCGTACCTACGCCGACAGTCGCTGGATCAAGGAGGCCGGAGCCCTGCAACTGGAGATCCGTCAGGCCAGCGGCCAGGAAGTCCAGCCGGAGTCGGTTGCCGACGAGGACCTCAAGCTCCTGGCCATCAACGGACTCATGAACATGGATCCCGAGCGCGCCGTGCCGCTCCTGGAAAAGTTTCTGCAAGGCAACCACTCCGCCCGCCTGAAGGAGCGCGCGCTGTTCGTGCTTACCCAGTCCGACTCTCCGCGCGCACGGGAAATCATCGCCCAGGTCGCCTCCGGGAAGCTCTACCCAGAGTCGCAGATCAAGGCCATCGAATTCCTGGGCGCGGAAGGCGGAACGGGGAATCTAGAGGTGCTGAGCCGTGTGTATGCCGGCACAACCAGCACGGAGGTCAAGGGCGCCGTATTGCAGGCCTTTGCCATCTCCGATGCCAGCGACCGCCTTCTGGCAGCTGCCCGCGGCGAGCGCAATCCCGGACTTCGTCGCAAAGCGATCGAGGGGCTCGGCGTTGCCGGGGCTTCTGAGGCGCTGATGCAGTTGTATAGGGAATCGTCACCGGATCTGAAAGAAGACGTCCTGCAGGCGCTGGGCGTATCCGAGGGCCAGACTCAACTGGTCGAGATCGCGCGCAGCGAGCGCAACCCGGATCTCAAGCGCAAGGCCATCGAGGGACTCGGCGTCGCCGGAGGTCCCAAGGCGCGCGAGGCTCTGCTTGCCATCTACGCTTCGGACTCCGACCACGGGGTTCGCGAGCAGGTCATCGAGGCGCTGTTCGTCTCGGACGAGGCCCGCGCCCTCATCGACCTTGCCCGGAAGGAGCGCGACCCGGCGCTGCGGCGGGAGATCGTCGAAAAACTCGCCAACATGGATTCGCGCGAAGCCACCGACTTTATGCAGGAGATTCTCAGCAAATAGGAGCATTCGATGCTGCGACACGGTCTGGTCCCGCTCGCTGTCGTCTTCGGCCTGTTGGCTGTGGCCTCCGCCCAGCCGACCGTGAAGGACGCCCGCATGGACACGCACGCTTCCTCCGGGCTGGAAAAGGAAGTGCAAGCTCTTACGGCTTCTCGCCGCGGGCCCGAGTGGTTGGGCTATACCGTACCCCTGGCGCCGGGCGCGAGTTTCATCTGCTGCCTCGGCTCCGGATCGAGCTTCGCCAAATCCATGGGCTGTTGCAGTGGTTGCCGCTTGGAAGGCAAGAATGAGGTGTACACCAGCTCCGACCGCCATCCGTGCCAGCAGAGGAGCTCCGGCCAGCTCAATGTGCTCTTCCGCATTGAGGGTGAAAGGATCAGGAAGGTCCGCGTCTTCACCGCGGACTGCGCCCTCGCTGGTGGCGGGCTGCCGCTGCATTGGCTCACCGGCGTACCGCCTGCCGAGAGTTTGCGCTTCCTGGCCTCGCTGGTCGGTTCCGCCTCCGCCGGCAAGAGCGGGGAAGATTTCGCCGATGACGCCCTGTGGGCCATCGCTGCGCACGACGAGCCGCAAGCCGACGTTATCCTGGAGCGCTTCGCCGCGCCTGGTCAGCCCTACCAGCTTCGGGAGAAGGCCTCATTCTGGATCGGCCAGCAGCGCGGCCGTCACGGTTTTGAGTTCGTTCGCGACTTGCTGCGGCGGGAGCAGGATTCCCGCATGCGCGAGCATCTGACCTTCGTCCTCTCGGAAACCAATGAAGCGGAGGCGATTCCCGAGTTGATCCGTGTGGCGCGTACCGACCCAATCGCCAAGGTGCGTGGAGAGGCGCTTCACTGGATGGCACAGAAGGCCGGGAAGAAGGTGGCAGGCGAAGTCGTCGAGGCCATTGAACGGGATCCGGAAACCGAAGTGAAGAAGAAAGCCGTCTTTGCGCTCAGCGAGATGCCCCACAACGAAGGTGTCCCGCTGCTCATCCAGCTGGCGCGCACGCACAAGAATCCGGAGGTGCGCAAGGAAGCAATCCTCTGGCTGGGAGAATCGGACGATCCTCGCGCCCTGGCCTTCCTGGAAGACGTGCTCTTGCACTAGACAGCCGTGGCCCGTGTGGCTGCTAAGGACAGGGCCGCTGACTCTTAACTGGCTCCGCCCTTGCCGGGAATGAAGTACACCTCTTCCTTCATGGTTTCCTTGGCAAAGCCCTTGCGTTTCAGGATGCCCTTGCCATGCTCGATCATGTCAGGATGACCGCAGAGATAGGCGCTGGTCCCGGTCGCATCGAGCTGCCAAAGGTCGGCGTACTTGCGGATCAAATCATCCACGCGCCCGGTTTCGCCCTTCCACTCCGGGTCCTCCCACGGACGGCTGACGGTGTGCACCGCCGTGAGCCACGGCACTTCAGCTGCGATCTTCTCGGTCTCTCTCAGATAGCCCATCTCCCAGGAGCGGCTGGCCCCGCTCACCAGGAAAAAGCGGTGCGGCTCGGGGTATTTGCCGTCCTTCCAGTCGCGATACAGCGTGCGCAGGTAACTGACGTAGGGAGCCATGCCGGTCACCGTGCACAGCATCAGGTGCCGGGTGCGGCCACTCTTGAAGTCGATGGTGAAGTGGCCCTTGGAGGCCTTGCGCATCAGCAGTTCATCGCCGGGCTGCAGCTTGTAGAGCAGGGGCGTCAACTCGCCTTGCGGCACCAGCTCGAAGAAAAACTCGATCTCTTTTTCATAGGGCGAGGAGACGATGGAGTACGGCCGCTGCACCAGCTTCTTCTCTGTCTGCACGGCCAGGGTGGCGTACTGGCCGGCAGAGAACTGGAATTCGCCGCCCGGGTCCACGCGGATGCTCCACAGGTCGGGAGCGAAATCTTTGCGTTCCAGGATCCGGGGCCGGTAGAACTTGTCGTCGCCTGCAGCCATTCCTGCACCTCGCGCAAGGTGGTTTAGGGTTCCAAAGCTTACCATCCCCGCGAGCCGGTCTGGCTACGCGTAGGGATAGAAAATAAAGAACAGCAGCGACAGCGATCCCAGCACCCACATCCCGGAGCGCACCTCGCTTTTGCGTCCGGCCACCAGCTTGGCGAACGGATAGAGCACGAACCCGGCGGTGATGCCGATGCCCAGGTTGTAGGTGAAGCTCATCAGGGTGACCACAGCGAACGCCGGAATCAGCTCGGTCAAATCCGAGAAGTTGATGCGGGTGATGGGTTCCAGCATCAACAATCCCACGATGATCAGCGCCGGCCCGTAGGCCTGCGGCGGGATGGCCGCGACGAACGGAGAAAAGAACAGCGCCAGCGCGAACAGCCCGGCGGTCACCACCGCGGAAAAACCCGTGCGCCCGCCGGCTTCCACGCCCGTCGCCGATTCGATGTACGCGCCGGCCGTGGTGGTGCCCACGGCGGCGGCGAAAGTGGTGGCCAGCGCGTCCACCAGCATGGGCCGCTCGATTTGCGGCAGGTTCCCTTCGGCGTCCAGGAAGCCGGCGCGCGCCGCCACGCCGATCAGCGTTCCCATGGTGTCCACGAACGACATGACGAACACCGTCAGCACCACAGCGAAAAAGCCGAGGTCGAGCGCGCCCACCAGGTCCATCTTCAGGAAGATGGGTTCCAGGCTGGGCGGCATGCTCAGCAGCTTCTCCGGAGGCGCGGCGACTCCGGCGACGTAGGACACGACCGTGCTTCCCAGGATGCCGAGCAGGATGGCGCCCGGGGCGCGGCGGATCATCAGCACCGCCATCAGCAGGAAGCTGAACACCGAAACCAGCAGCGCCGCCGAGCGCAGGTCGCCGATGTGCACCGGTGCGCCCGGCGTGCCCAGCTTCACGATCCCGCTGACGTTCAGCCCGATGAAGGTCATGAACAGTCCCACACCCACCGCGAAGCTGTAGCGCAGCGTCGGCGGCACCGCGCTCACCAGCCACTGCCGCACGCGCATCACCGTGAGCAGCACGAAAAGCAGGCCCCCCAGGAACACCGCGCCCAGTGCCGCCTGCCAGGAATAGTGCAGCAGACCCACCACGGTGAAGGCCAGGAAGGCGTTCTCGCCCATGTAGGGCGCGACCGCGAATGGCCGCCGCGCGTACAAGCCCATCAGCAGCGTGCCGAAGATGGCGGTGAGGATGGTGGCCACCGCGGAAGGACCCGCCGGAATGCCGGCCGCGCTCAGGATCGCCGGGTTGACCACGATGATGTACGACATGGTCAAAAACGTGGTCGTGCCGCCGATCACCTCGCGGCGAAGGTCCGTGTGGTGCGCCTCGAACTGGAAGTAGGAGCGGATCCGGCTGCCGATGGCGTCCTCCTGGGGAAGCGCGGAAAGCATAACGGAGCGGGACTCGATTCCCTAACCGTCTCCTCAGAGCCGGTGGTCCCGCGTTGACTCCGTTTGTCGGGCCATTTACCTTGCTCGCCCGTGGGCTTGGACCCGCCACATCGCGCGCTGGAAAAGCTGAGCGCCGGCGAAGTGCGCTTCGAGCGCTTGCGGCGACGTGTGGGTCTGTGGCTGGCGCCGGCTGTCTTCGTTGTCATGTTGCTCGCGCCGTTTCCCGGCCTGCCCCCCGCGGCCCATCGTCTGGCGGCGGTGATGGTGGCCGTGGTCATTCTGTGGATGAGCGAGGCGCTGCCGCTGCCCGTGACGGCGCTGGCCGGCGCGGCTGCCTGCGTGCTGCTCGAAGTGGCGCCCGCCAAAGACGTGTTTGCGCCTTTCGCCGACCCCTTGATGTTCCTGTTCATCGGCGCCTTCATCCTGGCGCGCGCTCTGTTCGTCCACAACCTGCATCGGAGGCTGGCTTTCGGCGTGCTGTCCCTGCGTTGGGTGGGTGCGCGGCCGGGACGGATTCTGTTCGCCTTTGGCGCGGTGACGGCATTCTCCTCTTCCTGGATCTCCAACACCGCCACCACCGCCATGATGTTCGCCATCGGTATGTCGATCCTGGCTTTCCTGTTCGAGTTCACCGACGGTGTGGGCGGCGTTACTTCGCGCCGCTACGCCACCGCGCTCATGCTGATGACCTCGTTTGCGGCCTCGATCGGAGGCCTGGCCACGCCCATCGGCACGCCGCCCAACCTGATCGGCCTGGGCTTCATTCGCCAACTCGCGGGCGTCGATTTCCCCTTTTTCCGCTGGGTGGTCATCGGCGCTCCCATGGTTCTGCTGTTGTACCTCTTCCTCTTTGCCTACCTCAATTACCTGAGCGGCGCGGGCGTCAAAGAGATTCCCGGCGGTAGTGAGATGCTTCACCGCGAGAAGCAGAAGCTGGGTTCATGGACTCGCGGGCAGAAATCCACCTTGGCGGCATTCCTGGTGACCGTTGTCCTTTGGGTGGTTCCGGGCTTCGTGGGCCTGTTGGCAGGCGCCGATAGCGCCGCCTATCGCGCCCTCCACGAGCGCTTGCCGGAAGCCGTGGCGGCGCTGGTCGGCGCCCTGCTGCTCTTCCTCCTTCCCGGCGACGGCGATCGGCGTGCCATCACCTGGGAAGAAGCCGTGAAGATCGACTGGGGCGTGGTGTTGCTCTACGGCGGCGGCTTCGCCCTGGGCGTTCTCAGTTTCCAGACTGGGCTCGCCGAAGCCGTGGGCCGCGGCATCACCGGACTGCTGCCGCTCCATGATTCTCTCGGCCTGCTCATCGCTTCCGCGATAGCCGCCGTGCTGCTTTCCGAAACCACGTCGAACACCGCTTCGGCGAACATGATTGTGCCGGTGGTCATCGCCATCGCGCGAGCCTCGGGTCTGGACCCTCTCGAACCCG
The DNA here is from genome assembly GCA_035454605.1 of Terriglobales bacterium. Taxonomy (NCBI): domain Bacteria; kingdom Pseudomonadati; phylum Acidobacteriota; class Terriglobia; order Terriglobales; species Terriglobales bacterium. The sequence goes on along the minus strand of DATIGQ010000201.1, from coordinate 1,086 downwards.
CTCTCGGCGCGACCTTCGCCGCCAGCCTGGGCTTCATGCTGCCGGTTTCCACGCCCTGCAACGCCATCGTCTACGGCTCGGGGTACATCCCGCTGGGCCGCATGATGCGCTACGGCCTGCTCCTCGACGTGGTGGGAATCGTTGTGGTCGTAACCGTGGTCCACTTGCTGGTGCCGTTCCTGCGCTAAGGAACTTGTCATCCTTACTAGGGCAGTGGCTGCAGCGTAGCGTTCACCAGGAACGGATCGTCGAACTCCGTCTTGTCCCCAGCTTTCTTTCCTGCCACCGGCATAAGGCGGGCGGAGAGGGGTTTCTGCAGGCGCACCGCCATGGTCGCCATGTCGCCGATCATGCGCTCCAGTTGCTCGACCGTGATCTCTCCCGGCAGCGGAATGGTATCCAGGCCGGTGCCGCACACGGACGAATAGGCCAGCAACTCGTCGACCGTCACGGCGCCTTCGCTCCAGCGCCGGGCCAGGGTTTCGTCTTCCAGCACCGGCAACATGAGTCCCGAATATCCGGCGTGCTTCACCGGCAGCGAACGCAGCACTCCGGTGATCATGGCCACGGCGGTCATGGTTCCGCTCGAGCCCACACGCCGACCGGTGAAGCCTTCAATGGCCGCGCCGATGGAAACCTGCTTCAGCGGCGCCGGCGAAAGGTCGAGGCCTCCGTATTTCCATCCGGTGCGCTTCTCTACGACGAAGGCGATCTGCTCGACCTGGTCGGCGTACTGGCCCAGCGCCAGCTCCAGCGCGCGGCGCGCCAGTTCAGGGTCACGCGAGGAGGCCAACGCCTCCGCCACCACGTTGGCCGATTCGAGCCCGACGGCGAACTCATGCCCTTCGCCGTTGTGGTAGGCGCCGGGGAAGAACGGCGTGCCGGAAGGAACACGCGCCGTGGCCGCGAAACTGAAATTCGCCTGCGGCGCCGTTTCACTCAGCGTCTTGATGAGCCGGGCCGCCGCGCGGACGCCCCTCCAGTGCACACCCTGCTCGTCTGCCACGGTGAGGCTCGCGTTCAGCGCCTTCGTGTTGCGCAGGATGTCCGCCAGCAAATCGGCCTGCACCGGGTCATCCGAGTCCT
>DATIGQ010000200.1 GCA_035454605.1 Terriglobales bacterium | reverse complement strand
TGTTCATGGGCCTTGAGTGCCTCGGCTGGATTCGGGTGCAAGCTTCGGGAAAAGAAATGGGGTGGCCGCAAGGCCACCCCTCTCGATAACCAGAAACTCGAAACTGCCGCTATGTTCCTTCCGACCAGCTGGCCAGGTACTCTTCCTGCTCCGGCGTCAGGCGGTCGATCTTGATGCCCATGGACTCCAGCTTCAGCCGGGCCACGCGCTTATCCAGCTCTTCCGGCACGGGATAGACCTTCTTCTCGAGCGAAGCGTGGTTCTTCACCAGGTACTGGACGGAGAGCGCCTGGTTGGCGAAGCTCATGTCCATCACCGAGGCGGGATGGCCTTCCGCTGAGGCCAGGTTGATGAGCCGGCCTTCGCCCAGCAGGTAAACCTTCTTGCCGTCCCGGAGGGAGTACTCCTCGACGAAGGGCCGGATGGTGCGCTTGGAAGAAGACAATTTCTCCAGGGCGGGGATATCAATCTCCACGTTGAAGTGCCCGGAGTTGGCGACGATGGCTCCGTTCTTCATGGTCTCGAAATGCTCGCGGGTAAGGACGTTCTTGTTGCCGGTCACAGTAACGAAGACGTCGCCCAGGCGAGCGGCCTCGTTCATGGACATGACGCGGAAGCCGTCCATCACCGCCTCCAGCGCGCGCGTCGGATCGACCTCACCGACGATCACATCCGCCCCCATGCCCTTGGCGCGCGACGCCAGGCCGCGTCCGCACCATCCGTAGCCGGCGATGACGAACTTCGAGCCTGCGATGAGCATATTGGTGGCGCGCACCACGCCGTCAATGGTCGACTGCCCGGTGCCATAGCGGTTGTCGAACAGGTGCTTGGTAAGCGCGTCATTCACCGCGATGATGGGATAGCGCAGCACGCCTTCCTTGGCCATGGCGCGCAGCCGGATGACTCCCGTAGTGGTCTCCTCGGTCCCGCCGAAGATGCCGTCCACCACGTCGGTGCGCTTGGTGAGCGCCGTGGTCACCAGATCGGCGCCATCGTCCATGGTGATATGGGGCTTGGTCTCCAGCGCCGCCAGGATGTGCTGGTAGTAGGTCTCGTTGTCCTCACCCTTGATGGCGTAGACGGGGATGCTGTAGTCGCGCACCAGCGACGCCGCTACGTCGTCCTGGGTGGAGAGCGGGTTGGAAGCGCAAAGCGCCACCTCCGCGCCGCCGTCGCGCAGGGTGACGGCCAGATTGCCGGTCTCGGTGGTGACGTGCAGGCAGGCCGCGATGCGCGTGCCCTTGAGCGGCTGGTTCTTGATGAAGTCCTTGCGGATGCTCTGCAGCACCGGCATCGACTGGTTGGCCCACTCCATGCGCTTCCTGCCCTGGTCGGCCAGTTCCAGGTCCTTGATATCGCACTTCACTTGCGTCGCTGTTGGCATACCTTTTCCGTTCGCTTTCGTCATGAGATGGCTGGACTGCCTTCAGGGGAAGAGTCCGAACCGGGGGACTCTCAAGGATACTCGAAACGGGCGCGGGCGGCGCTGCTCGCCGCCCGCTCCACTACTTGGCGGCCTTCGCCGTCTCCGCCTTCATCCCGGCCTGCTCACGCAGGGCGTCCGCTTTGTCGGTCCGCTCCCAGGTGAAATCCGGATCCTTGCGGCCGAAGTGTCCGTAGGCCGCGGTCTTGCGATAAATGGGCCGGCGCAGGTCCAGCGATTCGATGATGCCACGGGGAGTGAGCCGGAAATTGGCGCGCACCAGGCTTTCAAGCTTCTCTTCGGCCACCTTCCCTGTACCGAAGGTGTCCACCAGCACGCTCACCGGCTCGGCCACGCCGATGGCGTAGGCAATTTGCACTTCGCAGCGCTCCGCCAGGCCAGCAGCTACGATGTTCTTGGCGATGTAGCGCGCCACGTAGGCGCCGGAGCGATCCACCTTGGTCGGATCCTTGCCGCTGAAGCAGCCGCCGCCATGGCGGCCCATGCCGCCGTAACTGTCCACGATGATCTTGCGGCCGGTGAGGCCGGTGTCACCCATCGGTCCGCCCACTACGAAGCGGCCGGTAGGATTGATGTGGTACTTGGTGTCGGCATCCAGCAGCCGGGAAGGAATGGCGGCCTGAATCACGTGCTTGAGCACGTCGGCATGCAGCCGTTCGTTGTCCACGGTTTCCGAATGCTGCGTCGAGATCACCACCGCATCCACCCGCACCGGTTTGTGGTTCTCGTCGTACTCCACCGTGACCTGCGACTTGCCGTCCGGCCGCAGGTACTCCAGTTCGCCCTTCTTGCGCACTTCCGCCAGGCGCAGCGTGAGCTTGTGGGCCAGCATGATGGGCTCCGGCATGTACGCGTCGTTCTCATTGGAGGCATAACCGAACATCATGCCCTGGTCGCCGGCGCCGTCGCGGTCCACGCCCATCTTGATGTCGGGCGATTGCTCGTGAATGGAGCTGATCACCGAGCACGTCTGGGCGTCGAAACCATAGCCGGCGTCGATGTAGCCCACCGAAGACACGGTGCCGCGCACGATGGAAGGAAAGTCCACATAGGCCTTGGTGGTGATCTCGCCGGCGATGAAGGCCAGGCCCGTGGTCAGCAGGGTCTCGCAAGCCACGCGGCTGTACGGGTCTTCCGCCAGGCAGGCGTCCACAATGGCGTCGGAAATCTGGTCGGCAATCTTGTCGGGGTGACCCTCGGTCACGGACTCTGAGGTGAACAGAAAACGTCGCTTGGGTGCCAAATTCCTTCCTCCGGTTCGCTGAATCGCACGCTGCGGTGGGTTCGGAACAACCGCGGGGACGGCGCAGCAGATACTCTAAAGTAGCAGCAAAACCCCCTCCGGGCAACGCCTTGCAGCCAGCGGGAGCGTGAGCCGATTGGGCGGGAAAGGGACGCAGCGAATGGGACCGCTTCTCAGTTCTCAGTTTCTCAGACGCTGCCGGTGCGCCGCCACTTTCAGCCGGTTGCCGCAGCCTTGCATGCTGCACCAGCGCCGGGTGCGGCTGCGGGTGGTGTCATAGAAATAGAGGATGCAGGCAGGATTGCCGCAGCGACGAACGCGCGAGGGGTCATCTTCCGTCAGCAACCGCGCAGCGGATAAAGCGACGGGAGCGAGCGAGCCGAGGGTGTCGGCGGCTTCGCTCTGGCGCGCCGTGCGGAACCCGCCTGCCGCACGCACCAGTTGCAGGTGCTCGCGCCGCGCGCGCAATACCCGGTTGATGGCAGCGACCGAGGACGGCGGCACCGGCCGGCCCGCTGCCAGGCGCGCCGCCAGGCCTTCGACGGCAGCCCGCAACGCGCGCGCTTCCCGCAGCAGCTGCTGGCGGCGCGACTTCGTCCCGGTTGAGGGAGCAGCTGCGTCTGCCGCCTTCAGCCAGCGCCATACGTCGTCTCCGCTCTGCAGGTAGTCCACCGGACGGCCGTGCTCGATGACACGGGTATTGACGAAGTCCAGGCACAGCCGGTTGCCCACGAACAGGAAGCCCACGTCGCCCTCCCCCTGCCGATTATAAGTCCTGAAACTTTTCACCGATTCGCTCATCTTCTCGCTGTAACCGTCTATAATTATATTAGACGGTTATGGCCAGAATGTCGATGCAATCTCCGCATTGGCAGCCGGCCACATCCCCGAGGAGAGCACGCTATGACCCGCTATCGCCGAACGACCGTGGATGGCAACAAGATTTTCTATCGAGAGGCTGGTCCTAAAACTGCCCCCGCCATTCTGTTGCTGCACGGTTTTCCCACCTCTTCCCACATGTATCGCAACCTCATTCCGGCTCTGGCCGATCGTTACCACGTGGTTGCGCCGGACTTGCCAGGCTTTGGTTTTTCTGACGCCCCCGACCGCAAGCGTTTTCGCTACACGTTCGAGCAACTGGCCAGGACCATCGACGGCTTTACCCGGGCGATCGGTTTGGAGCGCTTCGCCATCTACGTGTTCGACTACGGCGCCCCGGTGGGATTCCGACTGGCCCTGGCGCACCCGGAGCGGATCACCGCGATCGTCTCGCAGAACGGGAACGCGTACGAGGAGGGCCTGAGCCAAGGCTGGAACCCGATTCAGCGATACTGGCAGCAGCCGACCGCGGAGAATCGCGCTGCGCTGCGTGACTTTCTCACTCCGGAGGCGACCCGGTCGCAATACCTGCATGGCGTGGCCGATGAAACGCTGGTGGCGCCGGAAGCCTATACGCTGGACTCAGCGCTGCTGGCCCGGCCGGGCAATGACGAGATCCAGCTCGACCTGTTCCTGGACTACGCCAGCAACGTCGCGCTGTACCCCAAATTCCAGGAGTACTTCCGGACCAAGCGGCCTCCGCTGCTGGCGGTGTGGGGCAAGAACGATCCGTTCTTCCTGCCCCCGGGGGCGGAAGCCTTCCAGCGCGACATTCCGGGCGCTGAAGTGCGGTTCTACGACACGGGCCATTTCGCGCTCGAAACGCACCATCAGGAGATCGCTGAGGCGATTCGGGATTTCCTCGGACGCAGCCTGATACTAGAGGGCAGGGTTGCCTGAGGCCAGCCAAGGGGCCGCGTAGTGGCGCGGCCCCGAAACCTGAAACGCCGGAGAAGACCGATGCAAATCATTTCCGTGAATGTGAGTCTGCCGCGAGAAGTTGCCTGGAAGGGCATGACCGTCCGCACGGGGATCTTCAAAGAGCCCGTGGAGGGAACGGTTACAATCCGGCAACTGAATCTTGAGGGCGACAGGCAGGCGGATCTTACCGTCCACGGGGGAGCCGACAAGGCGGTGTATGCGTATCCCTCCGAGCATTACTCTTACTGGCGCGGCCAACTGCCGGAGGTGCCGTTCTCCTGGGGCAACTTCGGCGAAAACCTGACCACCGAAGGGCTCCGCGAAGACACGCTCCACATCGGGGACCGCCTGCGAGTCGGGTCAGCCGTCCTGATGGTGACCCAGCCTCGCATGCCTTGCTACAAGCTGGAGGTTCGATTCGGGCGTGATGACATGATCAAGCGCTTCCTGGCCAGCGGACGCAGCGGATTCTACTTCGCGGTGGTGGAGCCGGGGAGCGTGGCGACGGGATCCGATATAGAGATACTGAGCCGCGATCCCCATCGGGTGTCGGTCGGGGACATCACCCAGGTCTACCTCGGTCACAGCCGCGACCTGGAACTGCTGGGGCGGATCCAGAACCTGAGTGCCCTGCCGCAGAACTGGAAGGAGGCGCTGCTACGCAAAGTGGAGGCTCACCCTCGCTGATGGACTATTTCGTCTCCGGCCTGGTTCATCAACCAGGCGCTAGGCAGCCGCCGCCGGCGCCGTCGCGAACAGCCTCTTCCACATCCAGCGCAGCATCTTCCAACCGGCCGCCAGTCCCACGCCCAGGGTAACGATCCACAGCAGCATCACCGGCAAGCGGAACAGGACGGCAATCATGAAGTTGGCATAAGTGGCGAGATTGTCGGCAGCGTCCCAGAACGCGGCCTTGACTTCGGCTGCGGGATGCCAGCGCACCGTCGTGGGCTGGACCACGGGCTCGGTGCGCAGCGTGACCGCCAGCGAGGCCATCTCGGTCTGGCGCGCCAGCAGGTTGAGCTGCCCCTGGGTGCGCTCGATGCGCCCGCGCACGTCGGCCAGGCGCTCGGCCACGGCGAGCGTATCCTTGATGGAGCCCGCGCGCCGCATGATCTCCAGATACTGCGCCTCTTCGGCGCGGAAGTTGCGCAGCGAGGATTCCAGGTCGACGTACTGTCCGGTGACGTCGCGCGCCTCGTCGCGTTCGTTCTCCACTCGCTGGCCCAGGCCGCGGATCGCTCGCCGCGCTTCTTCATAGCGGGCGCCGGGAACGCGGATAGTGATCGATACTGTTCGCTCACCGGCGTACCCCGAGGTTTGCTCCGACTCGACATAGCCGCCGAGGCGATAGGCAATCGTCCGAATTACTTCCGTGCTTTGACTCGGCTCGGAGACAATTAGATTCATGGACCCGTTTTGGATCATCCGGCGTATCTGCCCAGCCGGGCGGCGCTCCGAAGAAGGAGTCCCTCCGCCGAGCAGTTCTTTCGGGCCTGCAGGAATCTGCTGGTAGCTGATACTACCCGTCTCGTCGCTGGAGAAATGGCGTTGTCCGCTCTTACCGGGTTCTATTGGCTGCGCCTTTACATCGAAGGCTTCGGAAACACCGTCGCCGTCCTGATCCACGGGCGTGTAGGTGAAGTTGTACCCCGCCTTCTGCCCGGCTGTCAGGTTGGCATCCACGTAAGGCGCGAGCTCAGCGAGTTGGGGCGGATAGCCCGCCTGCGGATGCTCGGCCTTGTAGGTTGCCAGCGCAGTGTTCAGCGTCCTCACGGATCCCACCGCTGACGATTCATTGGCCGAGATACGCGAACGCAACAGGTTCGGCGTGGCCACTGCGATGATGGTGAGCAGGACTCCCAGAACGAGTGAAGCCGTCACCAGCCAGGAACCGATCTTCTTGCGGCTGACCATCGAGAGACGAAGCGCTTCAGACATAAGACTCTCCCCTCACCCGTAAAGAACGGGCGATGTGTGTTGGCTTGCAGTGTTTCCTTGGGGAGGGTCTATGCCTGGAAGGCCTGTTCACGCTTCAGCAAGCGGCGTGCCATTACCGAAGTAACTGAGAAACTGCGGATTTCTGAAGTGCAAGGTCCGGAGAGTGACACAACGAGACAGGCGAACGACAGATTCTGTCAGGACTTTGCTCTTGGCTTTTGGCTGTTGGCTCTTGGCTTACGGCTTATCGCTTATTGCTTATCGTTCTTTCCAGCTCGTCCACCGTCCTGGCCAGCTCTTCGACCACGCGGTTGGTGCCGAGGGCACGGAAGGTATCGACCAGCGAGCGGTAATACCACAGTGTTCCGTCGCGCCCGCCCTTGAAGCGCTCCCACACGTTGTCACCGACCAACCGGTAGTCAGACAGGATGGCGCGGGCGTTGTGCAGCTTGTCGGCGGCAGAGACCATGCGTCCGTCCGCGGAAGCGTGGGGCAAGTGGGCAAGATAGCGTTCCTTGCGCTCGCGCCAGGGAGGCTTGGGGATGGTGTCGGCGTCGGTGCACTCCTCGACCACGCGGGCCACGCGATGTCCGAACTGGCGACGGATGAGCCTCAGGGTCGGTTGCCCGCCGCAGTCTTCCACCGCGTCGTGCAGCAGGGCAGCGATGGCCAGGTCCTCGTCGCCGCCC